>URED01000009.1 GCA_900546785.1 uncultured Oscillospiraceae bacterium
ATATTAATTCTGTCAGCCCTGAATTTGCAAAAGCTTGTGAGCCGATTTCTTTTACACTGTTAGGTATTGATATGCTTTTTAAGCTTGTACAATCACCAAATGCCAGTCCCTCTATCTCTTCTACTGTTGCTGGTATTATTACATTTTCAAGTTCCGTACATTTATAAAACAGACTATCCGGAATAGTTTTAATTCCTGATTCGACTGTTGCCGTTTGAATATTACTTGTACCAAACGGACCACCTCCGACATAAGAATGAGATTGTGCAGTTACCAGAGTCTTTGGTATTTTTATTTCTGTCACTCCAGTATTTCCCTTGAGTATACAGTACCCTAATGTTTCTATATTGTTTGGTAATATTAATTCTGTCAGCCCTGAATTTGCAAAAGCTTGTGAGCCGATTTCTTTTACGCCATCAGGTATAGATATACTTTTCAAAGATGTGCAGTTCATAAAACATTTTGCACCTATCTTAGTTACACTGTTAGGTATATTGACTTCTTCCAATTCAATTGCGTTAGAAAATGCGTTTTCCCCGATAGCGGAAACCGTATAACCATCCAAAGAGCTTGGAACTACTAAATTTGTCTCCGAACCGTTGTAAGAAGTAATCGTGGCGTTGCCATTAACATCCACAGTATACGTATAATCTCCGCTTTCATAACTGGTAACCGACATTGATACCGGCTGAATTTCCTGCTGATATGATAAGCTTGCCGATAATTCCGTAATGCTTTCTGTTATGTCGTTCCATGATTGCGTAAGAGCCCCATTTAGATCTGCAACTGCATTCTGAATGTCATCTGCATAGGCGGATAAATCCACACAGAATAATGCACTGGCTGTCATAACTACTGATAAAACTAAGCTTACAAACTTTTTCATAGACACCTCCAAGAAAGTAGAAAATACAATTATTTTTAATATTAGAATTATAACAAACATTTATATTTTATGTCAACCTGTAAAAAAGTGAGGTGTTATTATGAATGACAAACTGATCATCAACAAAAAATCCTTGAAAGGTGAAGACGGATACAAAACTTTCTCCATAAGAATAAAAGAAGAAACGGTCAGCAGACTTGATGAACTATCCAAATCTACCAACCGTTCCCGAAATGAACTTATAAATATACTGCTTGATTTTGCTATAGACCACAGTGAAGTAAAGCCGTAATATATAAAAAATCCACCCTTTGACGAGAACGGATTTTTATTTGGTGAAGTATCATAAAAACAATATACATTTTTCAACAAATACAGCCGCTATATTAATTCTGGCGGTTGAAAAAACAAAGCAATTTTTCATTAGCGAAGCGGCTTCATTATTTATTATTCATTATGAAAATCCGATTATGAATAGTGAAGAGTGAAAAATGAATAGTGAAGAATACAAAACAAAAATCCGCTCTCTTGCGAGAACGGATTTTCGTTTTGGTGGGAGAGAGTGGATTCGAACCACTGAAGCTGAATAGCGACAGATTTACAGTCTGTTCCCTTTGGCCGCTCGGGAACTCTCCCATAAATATGGAGCTGGTGAACGGACTTGAACCCCTGACCTGCTGATTACAAATCAGCTGCTCTACCAACTGAGCTACACCAGCGTTTCTTAACGCTTAAATAATATATCATAAGTGACAGGGTTAGTCAAGACTTTTTTTCAATTTTATTCGCGCGTTTTGCTATTTTGCATATAATGAAAGTGAACATATTTTTGAGGTGATACTATGTGCGGAATTGCAGGAATGCTGTCTAAAGACATAGATTTAAGGGAACGCAGAACACTGATCAAAAACATAAGCGACAGCCTTAAAATGCGTGGTCCGGACGGATACGGTGATTTTACAAAGCCGTATGTTTCGCTTATTCACAGGCGGCTTGCCGTGATTGACCCGGAACGCGGCGCGCAGCCCATGACCTTTGGCAAATACACGATCGTATATAACGGCGAGATATACAATACCGAAGAGATCAGAAATGAGCTGACCGCCGCCGGATATTCATTTGACACGCACTGCGACACCGAAATAATACTTAAAGCATACCATTTATGGAAAGAAGAGAGCTGCAAAAAGCTGAACGGTATATTTGCATACGCCGTGTGGGACGATGAAGTGAAGGAACTGTTTCTTTGCAGGGACAGGATAGGCGTAAAGCCATTATACTTTACGCAAAAAGACGGGATATTTGCATTTGCAAGCCGTATAAAGAGCCTGCTTCTGATACCGGAAGTGAGCAGCGATGTGGATGAAAACGGACTGAATGAGATTTTTATGCTTGGCCCTGCAAAAACCATAGGAACTGCCGTTTTTAAGGATATAAAAGAATTGCCGCCGGCTACGTATCTGAAATTCAGCGGCGGGAAGTATGAAATCAAGGAATATTGGCAGCTTAAAGCGGCGGAACACACGGAAAACGAGAACGAAACCATAGAACATACGCACTTTCTTGTGACCGACGCGATCCGGCGCCAGCTGATCTCCGACGTGCCTCTGTGCACGTTTTTGAGCGGCGGACTTGATTCTTCCATAATCAGCCGAGTCGCAAGCGACGATTACAGGCGTAAAGGTAAAACACTTGACACATATTCCGTGGATTATACAGACAATGATAAATATTTTAAGAAAAGTCTTTTCCAGCCGAACAAGGACAGCGACTATATTGATAGGATATCCGGTTATCTCTCAACGGATCACAAAAATATAATTCTTGACAACAAGGACGTTGCCCACGCACTGATAGAAAGTACTTATGCAAGGAACCTGCCGGGATTTACGGATGTGGACTCTTCCCTGCTGCTCTTTTGCCGCGAGGTCAAAAAAGAACAGACCGTCGCGCTCTCCGGCGAATGTGCGGATGAGATATTCGGCGGCTATCCGTGGTATCACAACAAGGATATATTATTTGAGGAAACCTTTCCCTGGAGCCGTTCCACCGATGTGCGCCAAAGCATTCTGAAAGACGGTCTGCTGAAAAACGGCGCGGAATACGCACATGCACGTTATCTTGAAACCGTTGCAAAAACGTCTTATCTTGACACGGATAATAAGACCGAGCGCCGTATGCGGGAAATGTTTCGCCTCAATCTTGACTGGTTTATGCAGACTCTTCTTGTGCGCAAGGACGTTATGAGCATGGAAAGCTCGCTTGAAGTGCGTGTGCCGTTTTGCGATTACAGGATTGTTGAATACGCCTACAATATGCCATGGAGCATAAAATCGCTTGACGGACGTGAAAAGGGCGTTTTGCGCAAGGCGTTTGAAAACGAGCTGCCGTATGAAATAACATGGCGCAAAAAAAGCCCCTACCCCAAAACGCACAACCCGATCTATTTTAACGAAGTGTGCAAAATGGTAAAAGAGGTTTTAAAGGACAAAACTTCACCCCTGTATGATATGCTGAATCGGAACAAGATAAAAGAACTTACGGAAGATCCGGACGCACTCAGCGAACCGTGGTACGGCCAGCTCATGCGCGGACCGCAGGTGCTTGCGTATATCGTGCAGATCTATTACTGGATCAAGGACAATAACGTAAATTTTGTATAACCTGGCAAAAGCGCAAAAATATTGCAAAATCAAAACCGGGGCAGCCAACTGCACAAGACCGTCCCGGTTATTTTTATGCGTTGTTATATATAAAGTATTTCACATTTACAGTGCTCCTGCGTAAAGTTGCGTATTGTTCGGCATATGCAGTATGCCGTCTTTGGAAAACGCATCAAATACAGCGCCAAGCTCCGATACAAAAGCAGGATAATTTTCCTCTTCCTCACGCGGCGCATAGGATGAGGAAAGCATGCGCTCTACAAAAGCTTTTCGTGTGTAATCCAGATCATTTTTAAAGGTTAAGAAATCAAACTTTTCGCCAAAAAAGCTTTCTACATTTTTGCTTTTCATACCGCCGCTGAAGCCTTTGAAATCCGGGCAAAGCGCCCTACAGACCTCTGCAAGGCGAACTGTAACAGGAGCTTCTGCATCGCGTGAATTGTAAAGTATAAACACTTTACAGTTTGACTTAAGTATTCTTTTACATTCCGCTTTAAATAGCTGCGCATCAAACCAGTGAAATGCCTGAGCGGCAGATACAAAATCAACCGAATGATCTGTAAGCCCGGTATTTTCCGCACTGCCGTTGACGGATATGAAATGATCATATTTGCCGAGGAGCTTTTCCGCCTGCCTGCGCATATCGTCATTCGGCTCAACCGCGTATACCGTGCATCCCGCTTGAAGGAGCGGCTGCGTAAATTTCCCCGTGCCGGACGCAATATCGGCAATAACAGTATCCATACCAAGATCATACTCATTTTTAAGATACACATATAGCGCATTAGGATATGACGGTCTTGCAGACGCATATGCATCTGCTTTTCCGCTGAATTTCTGGGTATTGTTCATATCCTTTTCCTTTCATAATAGATCTATGATTTGTTTACACCATTCATCAGGCTTTTCGAAATTGACCATATGTGAAGCGTTTTTAATTAAAACAAAGTCTTTTTTGGGTGCGGTTAATTTTTCAAACCATTTTTGTGTAGCTTCTACAGGACATACATAATCACACTCACCGGAAATAAATAAAGCGGGAATATTTAAATCCGTTATACAGGAGATAGGATCGCTGCTGTTAACCTGTGGATTCAAATATTTTACAGAATAATTTATGCCTTTTATCACTTTAAAAACATTGACGCCATAATGCTTTAAATACAGTGAAAAATACTGATTCATACTTATAGTACTTTCAGGGTTTATATACCCGCCGTATTTTTGCACCATTTTTGCTACAAACCGTTTTGCCTGCATATCTTTATTTTTGTAGTGATAACCTTGCGGCTCACCAAAAAGAAGCAGTTTTTTCAGTACCTGTTGATCGTTGCTTTTTTCCGCTTCACGCAAAACAAAATTATATTTATAAATCTCATCTTTCTCCGAAGATATGCCTTGCCCCGTTCCTATGTAATATTCTATATATTGCGGATATTCCGAAACAAAACGTAATCCGAGATAAGCGCCCCAGGAATGACCTGCAAGGTATATTTTTTGCTTACCGAATCTGCTTAAAAGATGCTGTACCAAACACTTCAGATCGGACAGCAGCAAATCTACAGTTATTTTCTCTGTAAGACATTCATGATTATAACTAAGCCCGGAACCGCGCTGATCCCAACAAACTACAGTAAAATATTCAAAAAGTTCTTTATTATATCTTAAAACCAAAGGTCTGTCCGGTGACCCCGGACCGCCGTGCAAAATCAGTAAAACCGGGTATTCAGCATTTTTACAGGCAATCATAATGTTTTGCCTTGAATTGTTTATATTTATATATTCTTCTGTTATTTTCATATCTCACCCATACACCTCAAACAGTTTATCCAGATACGGAAAGACATTTTGGGGTACAAATTCGCCGTTTTGGGCAAGCTGTTTTATCTCAGCTGTTGTTGCCCACATCGCGTCGCATGTTTCACCCGGCTGGAGGGTAACGCTTTTTATACTGCATTCGTGTTCAAACACCCATACGTCAAGGAAATCTGGAAATTTTTTATACTGCCTTAACGCGGTTGTAAAGAGGGTTCCTTTTTTCGGGTCAAGCTCTATACCCAGTTCCTCGCGCGTTTCCCGCAAGGCGGCGTCAAAACTGCTTTCGCCGGCAACGGCAGAACCGCCCGTGGGCTCCCACAAAAGCGGGAAGTGCTTATTTGCCGTGCGCTTTGATATCAGCCACTGCCCCTTGGAATTTTTGATCCACACATTTACAACGATATGGTATTCATCCTGCCGCATGGGCTTGCCGCGTTCCACCGTTCTGCCTGTAGGCTTTCTGTTTTTATCATAAATATCCCAAAATTCGCTCATAGAATTACAATTCCTTATCCCTGTATAAAAGATCCGTTCGCGCTTTAAAACCGCAGCTTTCCCGGAATTTATTGCCAGCTTATAAATTTATTTTAACACAATTTATAAATAAAAGCAAAATAAAAGGCCGTGCAAACACAGCCCGGTAAAACAATCAAAAAGGCAAAGCATTGTGCCCCGGCAGTTCTTATTTTAAGCTGCCGGGAATCGAACGCAATATGGTTTTAAGCGGCTGATTCCCGTGCGTACTGTGTTAAAAATCTCGGTATACGGCAGTATACCTGCGTTTTTTGCCTTGCTCGCCAAAAAATCAGCTCGCTTAAAACTGCGTAACACTGAAAATGACGGCGGCGTGGATGGATTTTTGCTTTTGAGACGGCAGATGTGCTGCCGCCCATCAACGGCGAAAAAGTGAAAAGTCACCGCGCCGGCGCATTTTCAGCATATCGGGTTCGGCTTCCTTAAGCAGGTACGACAAAAAAGCCGTGTTCAAACGAAACGGCTTAGAACTGCGGCTGCGACGCACCGATACGGATTGCTTTTACCAATCCAGCAGAAAATCAAAACATATGTAATCGGAAAGCTCATAATCGTCAAGATCCGTATAAAGCTTACTGCCTATGCCGTAAACGCAGAACTTTACGGTCTCCGGCTCATCGCTTCCGGGCTTATAGAGCCTGAGGGCATGAACGTATTTTCCAACAACATAATCATTGTTTTCATAGATTACATCCCCATCGCCCTCAATGTGCATAGCCTCGTCTATATCAAGATCAATATGGTCTATGCCTACATAGCCGGGATATTTGTTTTGAACTTCTGTAACAAATTCATCAAATTTCATATAAACCACTCTTTTTTCAGGCAAATCATGCAAGGAGCTTTGCCGATATTAAATTTTGTACGCTAACAGAATACCATATTTGAAAATATATTTCAACAAAATTTTTAATAATTGGCAAAATAAAAAGCACTTTTTACAAAGTGCTTTTGGTGGGAGTAACAGGGCTCGAACCTGTGACCCTCTGCTTGTAAGGCAGATGCTCTCCCAGCTGAGCTATACTCCCGGGTGTTGCCGTGTGCAACGGTGTTTATAATACTATATCTCCGTATAAAAGTCAACACTTTTTTTGAAAATTAATTCAGTTTTTTTATAAGTTTTTTGATTTCCTCGGCGTTGAATTCATATCTTTTATCGCAAAAATGGCACTCTACTACGGCAGGCTTATTTTCTGCAAGCATCTCTTCAAGCTCTTTGCGGCCGGCAGACAGCATAGCCGCTTGAGCCTTTTCCCTGGAGCAGTTGCATTTATATGAAAATTCGGATTCGTCAAGCTTTTCCAAATCAAGTCCGCTCATGGCTCTTACAGCCATATCATCCACACTTGCATTACTGCTCAGCATTTGCGTAACCGAAGGAAGCTGCGCAACATTATTTTCTATAATATCTATAACGCTGTCCGGGCAGCCGGGCAAAAGCTGTATAAGATAGCCGCCAGCGCAATTTACCGTCAGATCCGGATTGATGAGTACACCGAGCGCGCATACGCTTGGCGTTTGTTCTGATACGGCATAGTAGTTTGTGATATCCTCCGCAACTTCCCCGCTCACGATCTCCGTAGTTCCGATAAACGGCTCTTTTAATCCTATGTCTTTCACAACATAAAGATAACCTGAATTTCCCAGAACGCCGCTGACGTCAAGCTTTCCTTTACTGTTTAACGGCAGTTCAATGATCGGGTTTTCAACACTTACACGGCAGTTCCCTTTGTAATCGGAAACGGCGATCACGGCGCCGGCAGGGCCGTTACCGTTGAATCTGAGCGTAATACTGTCCTCTTTATCTTTCAGCATTACACCCATTAACGATGCTGCCGTCATAATTCTTCCCATACCGGCAGTAACGGCGGCTGAAGGTTTGTGTATTCTTTCCATTTCATATACGGCATCTGTAGAATTCGCTGCTATAATATATGCAGAACCGTCTTTCGTAATGTATCTAACTATTTTACTCATTTTTACTCCTGCAAACAAAATAAAGCCTTTCAGAGGCTGTTTTAGGCTTTTCAAAAGTCAAATCGTCATAGATCCCCACTAAATCAAAAAAAGGATTTAAAGCCTCTTGCAGCTCATTTATCGGATAGGCTTTTTCTTCAAAATATTCCGAATGTCTTTCATATACGCTTCCCTTTTTGATAAAAAGATCTAGATAGATTCCCACTGTGCCGGGCGCAATAGATTCGTTATCCCATGAAAGGAAATACGCTTCCTTGTCAAACACAAAGGCATTGCCGGCCAGAATCTTATCATGTTTATATACCGTGTTGACATCAAAAATAAACAGGCCGCCCTTTTCAAGCGACTCATAAACGCGCATAAAAGTGCTTTTGACATCAGCAATACATGAAAGATGATTCAGAGAATCCAGGCAGCACACGCAGGCGTTGTATTTTTTCGGCAGACTGAATGTGCGCATATCACCCTTTAACAGTTCCGCCCTGCCGCCGCATTTCGTGTAAGCGGCAGTAAGCATGGTTTCGCTTGAATCAATGCCTGTTACGATATAGCCCGATTTTACGAAACGAGACGTAAAGTTCCCCGTTCCGCAGGCAAGATCAAGTACGCGCGAACCGGATTGGATACCGTATTTTTTAAAAAAGCAGAGCATATACTCAAATCTTTTTTCGTATTCAACATTCTCGGTCAGTTCATCGTAAACCAGTGCAAAGTGGTTATAACTGCCCATTGTCTTTATTCTCTTTTTCCTTTAATCTGGCGAATACACGATCATAACCGTCACAGCCGTACTGCAGACTTCTGTTTACTCTGCTAATGGTAGCTGTTGAAGCGCCTGTCTGTGTAACGATATCCGTGTAAACGCTTTTATCCGAAAGCATCTTTGCCACCGCAATTCTTTGGCTGAGGGTCTTGAGCTCCTGCACGGTGCAAAGATCTTCAAAAAAATCATAGCATTCATCTATATTTTCAAGCTGTAAGATGGAATTAAATAAAAAATTTAGATTTTTATTGTCTCTGTTCAAAGCCATAAAATCACCCCTAAATCAATTTAATTATATTTTAACACATTAAAGCCTGATAGTAAAGCAAAAAATACAGACCTGAACAATAAGGGATAGTTGCGCTTATACATACGTTTGAACAACGGACAGCGTTTACAGAACAAATCTTTAAATGTAGACAAAATAAAGGTTTTATCAGTTTTTAGGTAAAATTTGGTCGGATTTTAAAGTGAAAAGGCGCAAATCACAGTGTGATTCACGCCTTTAAATATGTGGATGTTTAAAATCATCCCTTTATGATATCGTTGTAAATATCAAAGCAATCAAAAGTGGCAAAGTAATCCTTGGGCGTTTCGGCACGCCTGATCAGCTGAACTGTACCATCTGTTTTTAAAAGCAATTCGGCAGATTTAAGTTTACCGTTGTAATTATAGCCCATAGAAAAGCCGTGTGCCCCTGTATCATGGATATACAGTATATCGCCTGTTTCTATTTCCGGCAGCATTCTGTCTATGGCAAACTTATCATTGTTTTCACAAAGCGAGCCTGTAACATCATACTTCTTGTTACAGGGTTCGTTCTCCTTGCCCAAAACAGAAATGTGGTGATATGCGCCGTACATAGCCGGCCGCATCAAATTAACGGCACATGCGTCAACGCCGATATACTCTTTATATATGTGCTTCTTATTAATGGCAGTTGTAACAAGCGCGCCGTAGGGCCCCATCATGAATCTGCCGAGTTCTGTATAAATAGCAACATCACCCATTCCGGCAGGTACAAGAACCTCGTCAAAAACCTTATGAACACCTTCGCCTATAGCAAAAATGTCATTCGGCTCTTGATCCGGCAGATAAGGGATACCAACGCCGCCGGAAAGGTTTATGAAAGAGATCTTTACATCCAGTTTTTGCTTTAATTCAGCCGCAAGCTCAAACAATACCTTTGCAAGCATCGGATAATATTCATTGGTAACCGTGTTGGAGCAAAGGAAAGAATGAATGCCGAAGTCTTCAACGCCTTTTTCTTTCATAATTTTGAAAGCGTCAAAGATCTGGTCATGCGTCATGCCATACTTCGCGTCGCCGGGATTATCCATGATCCCGTTACTGATCTTGAAAACACCTCCGGGATTGTAACGGCAGCTTATTTTTTTCGGCAGACCGCCGCAGGCCTTTTCAACTATATCGATATGCGTAATGTCGTCAAGATTTATGATTCCGCCAAGCTCGTTGCAATATCTGAATTCATCTGCGGGCGTGTCATTGGAAGAAAACATGATGTCTTCACCTACAGCGCCTATGGCTTTGGAAAGCATTAACTCTGTTTTAGAAGAGCAATCACAGCCGCAGCCGTATTCACGCAGAATATTTATAAGAAAGGGATTTGGCGTTGCCTTAACGGCAAAAAATTCCTTGTATCCTTTATTCCATGAAAAAGCTTTTTTCAGATTCTCAGCGTTTTTTCTTATGCCGCGCTCATCATAGATGTGAAACGGAGTCGGGTACTTTTCAATGATTTTCTTTGCCGCTTCTTTTGTTAAAAACGGTATTTTAGCCATATGTTCCTCCTACTTTTCAATATGCTCTTGAATAATATTTTTAACTTCTTCAATACCGCTTCCGCTCAATGCAGAAAAAGGTATAAATTTTACAGCTTTACCAAGCTCTTCAGGAATAGCTTTCATTCTTTCGGAATATTCTGTACGGTTCAGCTTGTCTGACTTCGTAAGCACCACGATGTATTCGATGCTGTTCGTGTTAAGAAATTCAAGCATCGTATAATCATCGGCGGTTGGCGCGCGCCGCATATCGATAAGCAATACGGCAAGAGATATATTTCTGCCGCTCGTGAAATAGCCTTCCATAAGCTCGGCGAATCTTGCTTTTTCCGCTTTAGAGATTTTTGCGTAGCCGTAACCGGGAAGATCCACAAATCTGTAACCGTCAACATCATAGAAATTAACGGTTATCGTTTTTCCCGGAACCGAACTTACTCTTGCGAGATTTTTTCTGCCGAAAAGCTTGTTCAGTAAAGAACTTTTGCCAACATTTGAACGCCCGGCAAAAACGATCTCCTGACGGTCGCTTGGCGGAAGCTGGGTAGATAACCCGAATGCTCTGTCAAAATTAGCTTTTGCAAAATTCATAATCTATTGCGTCACTGATTCCCTTCTTTGCTCGGGTTTACTGATAATCTTGTTTACCGGTTTATGAGGCTTAGATGCCGGGGCGTATTTTAAAGCGATGGATATGACATCATTAAAATTCTCAACCGATTCGAAATTCACCGCAGACTTGACCTCATCTGAGATCTCTGTAAGGTCTTTTTCGTTATCCTTGGGTATGATGACCGTAGTACAGCCTGCTTTATAAGCTGCCATACTTTTTTCTTTAAGACCGCCGATCGGAAGGGCCTTGCCTTTCAGGCTGATTTCGCCGGTCATGGCAACATCACGCCTAATTGGGATACCTGTAAGCTCGGAAACAAGTGCAGTGGTGATAGCAAGACCGGCAGACGGGCCGTCTTTAGGAATCGCTGCCTCCGGGGCATGGATATGGATATCTTTTGTTTTATAAAAATCACCGTCTATACCGTAATCATCGGCATGAGAACGAACAAAGGATACAGCTGTTTTTGCGCTTTCTTTCATCACATCACCGAGATTCCCGGTAAGCTCAATTTTCCCTGTGCCGTTCAAAACTGAGATCTCTATAGGCAGCAATGTGCCGCCGACACTTGTCCACGCAAGCCCGTTTACCACGCCTACCGAATCCTCGGCGGGTATCTTATCTTTGCTGTATCTTCTTGGGCCTAAATATTCTTCAATATTTTTAGGCGTAACGCGGAAAGATTTTGCACCTTTATCAAGCTCAACCGCCGCTTTCCTGCAAAGCGTAGCGATGCGTTTTTCAAGATTTCTGACGCCGGCTTCAGATGTGTAGCATTCAATTATGGTATAGATTGCATCATCAGTGATCTTGAATTCCCTGGCGGTTAATTTGTGCTTTTTGATCTCTTTCTTTATAAGATGCTCTTTTGCAATATGAAATTTCTCAAGCTCAGTATAGGAATTCAGCTCGATAATTTCCATTCTGTCTAACAGCGGAGCGGGAATCGTTGAAGTATCGTTTGCTGTTGTAATGAAAAGTACTTTACTGAGATCAACGGGAAAATCAATATAGTGATCTTCAAAGCTGAAATTCTGCTCCGGGTCAAGCGCTTCAAGCAGCGCAGACGCGGGATCGCCCTTGTAATCATTGCCGACCTTATCGATCTCATCGAGGAGAATTACGGGATTCATGACGCCGCTTTTAATAACAGCGTCAATAATTCTGCCGGGCATGGCGCCGATATACGTGCGCCTGTGTCCTCTTATCTCAGCCTCATCATGTATACCGCCGAGCGCAATACGCACGTATTTTCTGCCCATGCTTTTTGCAAGGCTTTTTACGATTGAAGTTTTACCGACTCCGGGAGGTCCGGCAAGGCACAGTATCTGCCCTGAAAACTCTGGATTTCTTTTGAAAACCGCAAGAGCCTCTATGATTCTTTCCTTAACCTTTACAAGAGAATAATGTTCTTTATTCAGCAATTTTGCAGCGGCTTCAAGATTGATATTGTCCTTAGTGGTTTTGCCGAACGGTATCTCGATGCATTTATCCAGATAATTTCTGACAACAGTACCCTCATGTGAACCCTGCGGCATTTTCATAAGCTTGTTGCTTTCCGCAAGCAGTTTGTTTTTAATGTCTTCGGAGCAAGCCAATTTTTCTATTTTTTCTTTGTACTCATCTGCTTCCTCAACCGGATTATCGGTCTCCCCGAGAGCTTCGCCTATGACCTTCATTTCCTCGCGCAAATAATATTCGCGCTGGTTCCTGTCTATATTCTCCTGCACCTTTTCATGGATCTCGCTTTCGATCTCAAGTGTGGAGTTTTCTTTGTTAAGAAGTACAAAAAGCTTAATAAGCCTGTCCGTTATCGGCAGTGTTTCAAGAACAGTCTGCTTCTCGCTGTATTCAAAATAGCTGTTAGAGCAGATATAATCGCAAAGCTCTCCGCTTTCATTTATGGAAAGTATTTTGATCTTTACATCATTTGAAATTTTCGGTATGTAGGAAGCATATCTTTCAAATTCTTTTTTTACAGCGCGAGAATACGCTTTCGTTTCTTCAGTCTCCTCGCTGCCGTTTTCTTCATTGACAGGCAGCAAAGAGCCGGAAAGGAACGGTCTTGACTGCGTTAATGCAAAAAGATGCGCCCTGTTCTCCCCTTCAACTACGACCCGCAGATTGTTTGAATTGGGAATACGTATCGTTTGCTTGATACTGCATATCACGCCTGTTTCATAAAGATCATCTATACCGGGGTCATCAACAGAGGGATCTCGCTGGCACACAAGAAAGACCTTGTTGCCGGAGCGCATAGCCGTTTTAATAGCGCTTACGCTCTTTTTTCTGCCCACGTCAAAATGAAGCACCATCTCGGGAAAAACTACGAGCCCTCTTAACGGCACAATAGGAATATCCGAAATGCTATTGTTGTTATTATCCATAATATCGTTCATATTTCATCACCTTTAAAAGATGTTAGTATTATATAATATAAATAAATAAAAGGCAAGTGCTTTACCTGCCTTTTAAATTGGTTAATTGTGTAGATCTGATGCGTGAAGCACCTTTTGCGTATGATTTGCGTTACGGGAAATAAGAGGCTCTTTGCCGTCTCTGACGCATTCCTTGGTAATCACGATCTTTTCTATAGACGGATCGCTCGGAACGGTAAACATGAGCTCTTTAAGCACGTTTTCAAGTACACTTCTCAAACCTCTTGCGCCGGTTTTACGCTCCAACGTTATATCGGCAACGGCTTTTAATGCCTCGTCTTCAAATTTGAGTTCAACGCCGTCAAAGGCAAACATTTTTGTGTATTGCTTAACGATAGAATTCTTAGGTTCCGTCATGATACGGACAAGCGCATCGCGGTCCAGATTATCAAGAACCGTAATGATCGGGATCCTGCCGATGAGTTCCGGAATGAGTCCGTATTTCACCAGGTCATGCTGGATAACCTTATGCAGGATCTCGTTTTGATCAACCTTTTCTTTATCTATCTCGGCGCCGAATCCCATTACTTTTGTGCCGATGCGTTTTTCAATGATTTTTTCAATACCGTCAAACGCACCGCCGCAAATGAACAGGATATTTGTTGTATCAATCTGTATGAATTCCTGCTGCGGATGCTTTCTGCCGCCGCCGGGAGGAACATTAGATACAGTTCCCTCAAGAATCTTGAGGAGTGCCTGCTGAACACCCTCGCCGCTGACATCTCTGGTTATCGAACGGTTTTCGGATTTGCGGGAGATTTTATCGATCTCATCAACATAGATAATGCCTCTCTGTGCCTTTTCTACGTCGAAATCAGCTGCCTGAATCAGTCTCAAAAGAATATTTTCAACATCTTCGCCTACATACCCGGCTTCTGTAAGCGTGGTAGCGTCTGCAATGGCAAACGGAACATTCAGAATTTTTGCAAGCGTCTGTGCAAGCATCGTTTTGCCCACGCCAGTAGGGCCAAGCAACAGAATATTGCTTTTCTGAAGCTCAATATCATCAGACCCGCTTTGAGAAAAAATCCTTTTATAATGGTTATAAACAGCAACGGAAAGGGATTTCTTTGCTTCGTCCTGCCCTACAACATATTCATCAAGTTTTTCCTTGATCTGCTGAGGCGTTGGCAAAACCATATCGTTTTCCTGCGGTGTTACCTGTGCGGGTTTACTTGGATTGCTTGAGCTTTCAAGAAGCTCGTTACACAGACCGACGCATTCATCGCAGATAAAAACATTCGGGCCTTCTATGAGCCTGTGCACCATAGCTTCCGATTTGCCGCAAAACGAGCATCTTGCTATTCGGTTTGAATTTTTATCGTTAGACATAAAAAACTACTCCGGCTGAATTATCTTTTATCGAATACCTTGTCAACAAGGCCGTATTCAAGAGCCTCCTGAGCAGTCAGCCAATTATCTCTCTCCGTATCTTTGGTTACTTCTTCTACGCTCTTTCCGCAGTTTGCGGCAAGGATCGTATTGAGTTTCTTTTTTGTCTGAAGAATATGATTTGCGGTGATCTCGATCTCAGTTGCCTGACCCTGTGCCTGACCGAGAGGCTGATGGATCATTACTTCTGCATTCGGAAGGCATATTCTTTTGCCTTTCGCACCGCTTGAAAGCAGGAATGCGCCCATTGAAGCCGCCATGCCGATGCAGATCGTTGAAACGTCGCATTTTATATACTGCATGGTATCGTAAATAGCCATGCCGTCGGTAACGGAACCGCCGGGGGAATTGATATAAAGGCTTATGTCCTTTTCACTGTCCTGTCCCTCAAGGAAAAGGAGCTGTGCAACAACAAGGGACGCTGTTTGTGAATTTACTTCATCCGAAAGAACTATAATTCTGTCGTTAAGAAGTCTGGAAAAAATATCCATTGAGCGTTCGCCGTTGCCGGTCTGCTCAATAACGTAAGGTACCAATGCCATTATAAATCACTATCCTTAATAAATTATTGTTTATGGATTAAAAATTATTCAATAACTGCGCTGTCAACGATAAGGTCAACCGCTTTATTCCTTTTTACGTCTTCCGCAAGCTGGTCTTCGGAAACGATTTTTTTGACCTGATCGGCTTCCATGCCGTACTGCTTTGCGATTTTCTCGGCTTCTGCGTTGATATCCTCTTCGGTAGCCTCGATCTTTTCGGCATCAATTATTGCTCTCAGTGCAATCGAAACCTTGACCTGCTTTTCGGCGCCGACTTTAAATGTTTGCTTAAAGGAATCTCTGTCCTGCCCGATATACTGAAGATATGTATCAAGATCAATGCCCTGTGACTGGATCCTGTACTCGTAATCTTTGAGCATATCGTCCTGCCTTTTATCAAACATACATTGAGGGATCTCCGCCTCCATATTGTCGCACACCTGAGCAAGGAGCTCGTCTTCCATCTTGCTCTTTGCGTCCGCTTCTTTCTTTTCTGATATCTGCTTTTTAAGGTCTTCTCTAAGCTCGTCTATTGTGTTGAGGTCCTCAGAAACAGACTGTGCGAAATCATCATCCAGCTCGGGAAGCTCTTTTGCCTTGATCTCATTGATCTTGCATTTGAATACAGCCTCTTTTCCCGCAAGCGGCTCGGCGTAATCTTCCGGGAACGTAACGTTAACATCAAACTCCTCGTCGACGCTATGGCCGCAGATCTGGTCTTCAAAACCGGGAATGAAAGAACCGGAACCTAATTCAAGCGGATAATTCTCACCCTTACCGCCTTCAAAGGCAACGCCGTCCGTAAAGCCTTCAAAGTTAAGAGATACTGTGTCGCCCAACTGGGCAGGTCGGTCATCCGCTACGATAAGGCGTGAATTCCTTTCCTGAAGATTTTTGAGCTCATTTTCAACATCTTCATCCGTAGCCTCTGTGCTGTCTTTCTTTACTTTTAAGCCTTTGTAATCTCCAAGCTTGACCTCAGGATACGTTGTGACCTTCATCTTCATCTCAACGCCGGTATCCTTGCCGATAACCGGTACTTCAAGATCATATGGGGCGTCAACTGCTTCTATACCGGCCTCGTCAAAAGCCGCAGAAACAGCTGCGGGATAAACGATATCAAGCGCGTCCTCAAAGAACATGCCTTCGCCGTACATCTTTTCTACCATGGACTGAGGCGCTTTACCCTTGCGAAATCCGGGAAGCTGGATGTTTTTTCTTTCTTTAAGATATGCCTGTGTGCATGCTTTTTTAAAAGTTTCGCTGTCTACCGTGATCTCAAGTTCATAGGTATTCGTATCAACCTTATTTGATGATTTAAGTGCCATAATAAACTCTCCTGTCCTATTTATATATAATATTTATTAATCACTGAATAGGCATTATAGCATATAGTTCTGCCTTTTTCAAGAAAAATCAGTATTTTAAAATTAAATAAGGTGTAAATTTTAATCTGTCACAAGAAATAAGTTTGTAATTCGTATTTCCGAACCTGCCTTCAAAAGCGTATTTTGCCGCTTCTCCGTGAAGATGCCCGAAACAGCATTTTTTTATACCGTATTTTTCAATAATTTCCGTTATTTCTTTACAGAAACCGTTTTGCGATACCGGCGGATAATGAAGGAATAAGATTTTTTCGTCCCTTTCAGCGCTTTGCAAACTCCGTTCTATTCTTGCAGTTTCTCTCAACAAAACTTTTATATCTTGTTCTTCCGTGCTGTCGTAAAACCAGCCGCGCGAGCCGCAGACGCTTACAGGGCCGCAGACATACGAATTGTTAAACAGAATGCGAATGGTCTTATATCCGTTCTGCTCAATAAATCCGTTCATTTTTGAAACGGTGTTCCACCAAAAATCGTGATTGCCTTTAATGATAATTTTCTTTCCGTTAAGGCTTTCAAGATAATCAAAATCCGCTTTCAGCTCATCAAAATCCATCGCCCAGCTTATATCGCCGGCAATCACAACATCATCTTTATTGCTGACAAGCTTATTCCAGTTCGCTTTTAAACGCTCGGTATAATTCTGCCAGCCCTCAAAGCTGTCCATCGGTTTATCGGTACCGAACGATAAATGCGTATCAGCAATAGCAAAAAGAGACATAGTCTTTTAAACCTTTCAAAAAAATCAAAGAATAATCGGCAATACACGGGTAAACATAGAAATGAAGGGAGTGTGAAAAAATGAACGAGATCAAAGGAATCAGCTGTGAGGTAAAAAATTGTGTTCATCATAACATGGATAATACCTGCACGGCAGGTCATATCACGGTCGGAAGCAGCATGGCAAAAACAACGACCGAAACAAACTGCGAAACCTTTAAATGCTGCGATAACTGCAACTGCTGACCCTGAATTAAAAAACGGCTCGAAAGAGCCGTTTTTTTACTTTAAAGGCCTAAAAGTTTGAAGACCATTTCGCCCATATCCTGCTTAGAGCATACATTATCAAAGCGTACCGTTTTATCTTTAAGTGATGCAAGCGGCGCAGGTATCTCCGCTCCGGTCATATCATGCAATTCATTAACCATTTCGAATTCGTCTGTGTCCGGAAGTTTCCCTCCGGTCACTGCGCTCAGCACGCTTTTTGAAAATTTATAGGGTGAAGCCGTTGAATCGATAACCGTAGGAATATCATCATCGGTATTTCGAATATAATCACCGTAAACTTTAAGCGCTACAGCCGTGTGTGTATCGCAAAGATATTTATATTTATCAAAATACTCTTTGATCGTGGCGTCTACCTCATTCTCAGACGCATAACCCGCGGCAAAGCACGCCTTAACAGCGGAAATAACGCTCTCAGGAACCGTATAAACGCCATTATCCGAAAGCTCCTGCATAAGTTCGTTAACACAATGATCGTCATTACCGCTCATATGGTAAAGCAGTCTCTCCAGATTGGAAGAAATGAGAATATCCATACTCGGAGAAGTCGTGGTGTAAAATGCACGGTTTTTGTTATACGTTCCCGTATTGAGAAAATCAGTTAATACGTTATTTGAATTTGACGCGCATATTAATTTTTTAACGGGAAGGCCCATTCTTTTCGCATAGTAGCATGCAAGAATATTGCCGAAATTACCTGTGGGAACAACAACATTGATATCATCTCCGGCGGAAATGGAATTGCTGTTGATAAGATCGCAGTAAGCTGAAAAATAATATACGATCTGCGGAACCAGCCTGCCCCAGTTAATAGAATTTGCAGAAGAAAACATCATATTTTTATCCGCAAGTTTTTTCTTAATATCGTTATCTGTAAATATTGCTTTTACGGCGCTTTGCGCATCGTCAAAATTACCTTTTACCGCGCAAACGGACACATTATCTCCTTCCTGCGTAACCATTTGGAGCTTCTGCATGGGAGAAACGCCGTTTTCCGGATAAAATACAAGTATCTTAGTATGCGCAACATCTTTAAAACCTTCAAGTGCAGCTTTACCGGTATCGCCCGAAGTAGCAACAAGGATAACTATGGTTTTGCCGTCAGCCGTTTTTTTGGCGGATACGGTCATAAGATAAGGCAACAGCTGAAGCGCCATATCTTTAAAGGCGCAGGTAGGCCCGTGCCACAATTCAAGTACGTTTTCATTGCCGCTGATATTTACGGTAGGCGCAACAGCCTTTGATGAGAATTTGCCGTCTGCATATGCGCCGCTGACGCAGTAATCAAGCTCTTCTTCCGAAAAATCATCTAAGAATTCACGCAGAACGGTTTTAGCTCTGTCAATATATGACATTTCGGCCATAGATTTGATTTTATCTAAAGAAAACTGCGGAAATTCACAGGGAACGAAAAGGCCGCCCTCTTCACTTATTCCCTGCGCAATCGCCTTAGCAGCCGTAACCTTAACGGAATTATCTCTTGTGGAAGTATAAAGCATAATTATCCTCCTAAAAGTCATTATAAATCTTTAAGTTATTTTAATATAATTCAAAAGCATTTTCAAGATGTTTAAACGATTTAATGGCATTATTTTCACAAAACACTTCAACAACATCAAAACGCGGCTGAAGATCGGTTTTATGAGAGGAAAGATAAAGCTTCGCGCAGGCGGTAAGTTTGTTTTGCTTTGCACTGTCAACAAATTCCAAGGGCTGCGCAATGCTGTGTTCATTTCGCATCTTAACTTCTACAAAACAAATGTACTTCCTGTTTTTAACGATAAGATCAATCTCGCCGAAACGGCAGGAGTAATTGAAATCAACAAGCTTATATCTTTTCTTTTCAAGATATTCACAAGCCTTCATCTCTGCAAGCTTTCCCGTTGCGTTCATTTATTAAGCACCTTTTTTAAAAATGATTTTCTGTGCATATCGCAGATCCCGTGTTTTTCTATCATTTCATAGTGAAGCTTTGTACCGTATCCTTTATGCTTTTCAAAACAATACTGCGGATATTTTTGCGCCATTTCAAGCATATATCTGTCTCTTGCAACTTTTGCAAGAATGGACGCTGCCGCTATGGATTCAGACTTCGAATCGCCTTTTATAACGGTCATAACGCTGCAATTAAGCGGCGGAATCTGATTACCGTCCACAAGCGCACAGTCCGGCTTAATGCTTAAGCCGTCAACCGCTCTTTTCATGGCAAGAAAAGTTGCCTGCAAAATATTGATCTCATCAATTTCCTTCTCATCGGCAACGCCTATTGCATAGGCAAGGCACTCATCAATGATCTTGTTATAAAGCGCTTCCCTCTTCTTTTCTGAAAGTTTTTTTGAATCATTAACGCCTTCAATCGTCTGCCCTTTTTTTAATATTACGGCAGCGGCATATACAGGTCCTGCGAGCGGCCCTCTGCCTGCCTCGTCAATTCCGCATATTACTTTAAAGCCCTGTTGATATTTTTCATTTTCATATAATAGCCAGTCCATAGATCACGGCAGCTCCAGGCTGATTTTGCCGAGCTTTCCTCCCCTGAATTCATCGCACACGGCTGTTGCGGCGCGTAAAGTATCGATTTCTCCGCCTTTGATCAGAAACCCTCTTTTTTTACCTATCCTCTCCAGAATATCCCAACCCTGACACTCCTCAAAACCGGTGATTTTATATCTTTGCTCTATCATTTGCGGGCGGGATCTTGAAAGCGTTTCCAAAAGCCTGCAGGCAATCGTTTCAATATCCGTTATCTCATCTTTTACGGAACCGATAAACGCAAGCTTATCGCCTACTTCCCGGTCCTCAAACTTTGGCCAAAGAACGCCGGGTGTATCAAGCAGTTCTATGCCGTTTCCGGCAGAAAACCACTGATTGCTTCTTGTTACGCCAGCCCGGTCAGCCACGACCGCTTTGTATTTGCCTGCCATTCTGTTGATGAAGGAGGATTTGCCGGTGTTGGGTATGCCAACGACCATAAAGCGCAATGCCTTACCGGACATGCCTTTTGCTTTATTTTTTTCAATAACAGCCGAAAGCGCTTTTTCACAGGCGGGTTGAAATTTATTAAGTCCTTTTCCAGTTTTACAATCCACGGCTATGGCGACGATGCCGTTTTTTTCATAATATTTTATCCATAAATCTGTAATTTTAGGATCCGCCATATCGCATTTGTTAAGTAAAACGATCCTTGGTTTTTTGTTGATTATCCGGTCTAGTTCGGGATTGGAGCTTGATCGCGGAATACGTGCGTCTACGATCTCAATAACGCCGTCAACAAGCTTCAGGCTTTCTTTGATGAGCCGCCTTGTCTTCGCCATGTGACCCGGAAACCACTGCACGTTTTGCTTTTGAAAATCAGGCATTTCAGCACCTCCTTGTACGAATTAGATATGCGTAAAACGCATTTTTAATAAAAAAACCGCCTGTTTAGGCGGTTTGAAACTTTAGATATCTTCCTTAACTTTAGCAGCCTTACCGACGCGGTCACGAAGATAATAGAGCTTCGCTCTGCGAACCTTACCTTTGCGAACTACGGTAATACTGTCCACATTCGCGGAATGGAGCGGGAATACGCGCTCTACGCCGACGCCATAGGAAAGGCGGCGAACCGTGAAGGTTTTGGAGATGCCGGAGCCTTTGATAGCTATAACCGTGCCTTCAAACATCTGAATTCTTTCCGTTTTTCCCTCTCTGATACGAACACCTACTCTTACGGTATCACCGATTGAGAATGAGGGAACTTCTTTTTTCATGCTGCTTTCAGCAATAATTTTAAGAGCATCCATTAAAATTTCCTCCTTTTTATTTTCGGATGTTCGTAACGGTAAACGAAAGAGGACCACCCGCTTAAATGCTTATTTTGCATGAGCATTTAACGCGTTGCAGGACAGCAACGGAACAAATGCTTAGATAATATAGCATAAAAGAACGCAAATTGCAAGACTTTTTTATCTGAATTTATTATATTTTGAATCCAAAAGTGATAATCTTGCGATATTCTTCCATTCAAAATCAAGATCAGCCAAATCCAACAATGTTTTCGAAAAAAGCTCGGGGCTTAAATTTTTGCTCTGCCCTGCCGCAAGTCTTGCATTGATCACTACGTTATTTTCTCTTACAGACACGGAATATTTATCAATAAGAGGTTTGATATTGATCTCTTTTAAAACTTTTTTTCTGCCGTGCTTGCTCTTTTTTAATGCAAGGATCTCATTTTGCTGCAATACATTACCGATAGCATCCGCAGCAGCCCGGTTGTCTTTAAACTCATATTTGAAAACATAATCGGAAAACGCGATCTCACTGCAATCCCTGAAATCATCGTAAACATCAACGATCCTGATTCCGTCCGGCAGAACGGCGTTGAGGCGAGTTTTTATGTCTGCATTCGACATATCGCCCGTGATTCTTATATCAAGGCTTTCGCAAAGGCTCTCAACGCCGAGTGGCAGGGGCAGTGAGAAGCTCATATACGGGTGCGGATTAAAGCCTTCCGTGTACCAAAGCGGTATCTGTGCGCGTACCAGAGCGCGGGACATACATCTGTTGATATCCAGATGACTTATATATTTGCATCTGTCTGTTTTTGAAAAGAGCAGTCTAACCTCGCGCATCGCATTGCCCTCCGTTAAGCATATTGGCGCCGCAGCCGGCACATTTGATACGGCAATGCGGCGTGGTTTTATTTGCATGTGCCTTCTTGCTTTCAAGCTCCAGAAATTTTTTAGTTACGCCGAAGTCAAGATGATCCCATGGAAGAACTTCGGAATACTCGCGCTTACGTGAAGTATAGAAATACGGGTCAATACCGTTCATCTCAAAAGCTTTCATCCATGTATCAAAATGAAAGCGGTCATCCCATGAATCGAACTTACAGCCAAGCTTAAATGCGTCATATAAAACATTGCATAGGCGCCTGTCCCCTCTTGCCAGCACGCCTTCAAGCAAAGAGGTGGGCGTTTCATGATAGGATACCTTTACTTTTTTGCTCGGTATGGATTCAAGTAAATGTGCCTGCTTTGCTTTTAAGCTTTCCATTGAATCCTCTGCCTCCCACTGAAAAGGCGTAAAGGGCTTCGGAATGAACGAAGCGCAGCTTACTGATACCTGAACGCCGGTTCCCTTCTGACGATTGGGATTCTTGTAGAAAGCGTGCACCACCTGCATAGCAAGGTCGGCAATGCCCTCGATGTCCTCCATAGTTTCAGTAGGCAGACCCATCATAAAATACAGTTTTACGGAAGTCCAACCGTTGTCAAACGCTTTCACACAGGTATTGATAACTTCTTCTTCGGTCACATTTTTGTTTATAACGTCGCGGAGCCGCTGCGTGCCTGCCTCCGGCGCAAATGTAAGGCCGCTTTTTCTGACTTTATTCAGCTTCTCCACAAGCTCGTCCGAAAAATTATCAACTCTTAAAGAGGGCAGTGAAAGACTGATCTTATCTTTTACCGTCCAGTCAATAAGTGAGCTAAGCATTTCGTTCACACAGCTGTGGTCGGAAGTGGAAAGCGAGCATAAGGAAAGTTCATCGTAACCGGTAGATTTAATAAGTGCTTTTGCCTGTCTGTTTATGGTTTCAACGCTTTTTTCCCTGATGGGCCGGTATGTAAAGCCCGCCTGGCAGAAACGGCAGCCCCTTATACAGCCTCTGAATATTTCTTCCACCGCTCTGTCATGGACGATATTGATAAAAGGAACCACAAAGCTATCTGGATAAAAGCAGGTATTCAAATCGGTTACTACGGCTTTCTTTACTCTTTCCGGCGCTCCGTACAGAGGTCGCAGTTCTTTTAAAGTTCCGTCTTCATTATAAGCGTCTTCATAAAATGACGGAACATAAACGCCGCGAATATCCATTGCTTTCAGCAGAAATTCATGTTTTGTGCATCCGTTTCTTTTACATTCCTTTAAAAGATCAAGTACCTGCATGGTGCTTTCTTCGCCGTCACCAAGAAAAACAATATCCACAAAATCGGTAATCGGCTCGGGATTACAGGTGCACGGGCCGCCGCAAGCTATAATAGGAGTCAGACCGTCTCTTTCCGAAGCTTTTAAAGGGATACCGGCAAGGTCAAGCATATTAAGTACGTTTGTATATGAAAGTTCATACATAAGTGTAAAACCGATCATATCAAAATCTCTTATATCATCTTCGCTTTCGAGCGCGAATAGGCGTATCTTGTTCTTACGCATCTGTTCTTCCATATCGGAATCGGGGGCAAATACGCGCTCACACCAAGCGTCTTCGCGGCTGTTCACAAGAGAATAAAGGATCTTCATTCCAAGATGGCTCATACCGATCTCATAGAGATCCGGAAAACAAAATGCGTAGCGCAGCTCTATCTTTTCCTTATCTTTAATTATGCTGTTCAGCTCGCCGCCGCAGTATCTTGCCGGTTTTTGAACATATTGCAGAATTTTTTCTATTTCCTTTTTCATAAATACCTCATATTAAAAATCAAAAGATAAATACAAATCAAAATAGGCTGATATGCGTTAAAATATACAGCGGCATATAAAGACACCGCAAACATCAAAATCAAAAATACAAAGCTTATATATTTTGATGCGTTCGGCAAAAAGAGCCGCAGAAGCCTGCCTCCGTCAAGCGGAAAAACAGGCAAAAGATTTAATAAAGCAAGAAATAAATTGATTTCATTTCCCGTAAACAAAAGCAAAACGATATTAATAAACGGGCCAGCAAAAATCACAACCGCTTCTTGTATTGTATTCAGACTGTTGAAAGGATATTTGAGCGCTGCACCGAAAAATGATAAAGTCACGCACTGCGGTCTGCAGCCAAAACAGACCAGCGCAGCAAGATGGCCGGCCTCATGCGCAGTGCAAAACAACAGAAACTGCCACAAATTATCATGTTCCAAAAAGGCACATATTGCAAGAACCAGAATAAAACTGAATTCTATCTTCAGCTTTACCCCCTTAATCTCTAACTCCAAAGAATCACCGTAAAATCTTACGGCGAAAAAATATCATTTATTCTTATCCAGATAAGATTGAAGAATTATAACGGCAGAGACGGCGTCGATATGATCTTTTCTTTTTTTGCCTCGTACATTGTTTTCGCTTAAGATTCCGTGCGCCATCACTGTGGTCAGCCGCTCGTCCTGATATACAATATCCGCACTGCACTTTTCGCTAATCATATCGCCCAATTCTTTACATTCGGCGCATCTGTAGCCGTGTGAACCGTCCATGTTTACAGGCAGACCGATAACGATTTTTTCAGCGCCATTTTCAATGGCTGCGTTAACGATCTTATCAACAAGTTTGGGCTTATAACTTTCTTTAATCACACCATACGGTGACGCGAGCGTATTGCTTTTATCGCTGACTGCAATACCGGTACGCGAATCGCCGTAATCAACAGACATAACAACCGTTTTGATCACCTCTGCAAAATTATAACGGCATCACGGGGACGCCGTTATAAAAATCACCTATTCTTCAGACGTTTGGGAATCGTTGCCGCTTTCCGTTGTATTTTCAGAATTATCTGATGAGGAGCCGGAAGATGAAGAGTTTGAAGATGATCTGCTCCTTGATGAATACCCCGGCAGATTATTCACATCGTACCAGCCGTAATTACCGCTTGAATAGTTTGTAAGAAGACCGGTTGAAGAATCGTAAGAACGCTGAACGATTCCGTCATATTCAGGAAATTCGGTAACATTCTTGCCTTTCGTTTCATAAATCCCGTTCATAACTGTTTCCCAGATCGTACCTGCCGGGTTATAGGAAAGCCTGTAAACGATTTCCTTGGGCATATCGTATCCATACCATACCGCTGCAACATATTCGGGCGTGCCGCCTACGAACCAACGGTCCTTAGAATCCGTAGTCGTACCGGTTTTGCCGAAGCACTCAACGCCGCTGATTTTATAATATCTACCGGTGCCGGAGGTCATAACCGTTTGCAGTATTTTATTCATAAGCCATCCCGTGCTTTCTGTAAGCGCCTGTTCTTTCGTAGAACCGGCGTCTGTTTCTATAAGCACATTGCCCTGGCTATCCTCTATTTTATAATAACAATACGGCTGATAATATATGCCGCCGTTGCCGAAAGTGGCATATGCGGCCGTCATTTCAAGAACAGATACGCCGTTTGTGAGCGAACCGGTGGCAAGAGGCGCGTAATCACAGTCAGCTGCGCTGAGTGAAGACATATGAAAACGATTTGTTATAAAGTCATAAGCATAATCAACGCCTACCATATCCAAAGTTCTGGCAGAGATCGTATTAAGAGAATTCGCGATACCTCTCTGAATTGTGAGCCTTGAACCGGAATAACCGCCGCCTTCATTCGTAGGCCACGGATCGCCGTCTATCTCCATTAAGGGCCTGTCTTCAACAAGAGTAGACCAATAAATATCAACACTGTCGTCCTGCAAGCTCTTTTCAAAAGCCGGTCCGTATACGGACAAGGGCTTGATGGAAGAACCCGGCTGTCTGTAAGACTGGAACGCCCTGTTCAATTCAAGCGAGCCGGAATATTCGCCGGTACCGCCCACAAGGCCGAGCACCCTGCCCTCATAGTTCATGACGACCATAGCGCCCTGCACCGTTTCATCCGGCATACGGCGGTAATTTTCATAAACATCCTCAAGAGCCGCCTGTACTTCAAAATCAACAGCCGTATATATCTTCAATCCGCCGCCGTACAGAAGCGAACGCGCTTTTCTTTCGGTATAGCCCATTTTCTGAAGATCGTCTAAAACGGTTTTTATAACATAGTCAACATAATAAGAATCAATCAAGTTTTCATTTGAACTGCCGTCAGAATCGGAGACCTGGCTTCCCTCATAATTCTCACTGTTTGTAAATATCATTTCATAAGCGACGGCATCGTCATATTCCTGCTGTGTTATAAAGCCCTGCTCCAGCATCTGTTCAAGAATATACAGCTGCCTTGTACGGTTGTTTTCCGGGTTGCGCAGCGGATCGTATCTACTGGGATATTGCGTTATGGCCGCAATGCAGGCACATTCTGCAATGTTCAGATCCGATACATCCTTGCCGAAATAAGTTTCGGCTGCCGTTTTAACGCCGTAGCAGCCCTCTGAAAGATAAATCGTATTCAGATACGCTTCTATGATCTCATCTTTAGAATAATTTCTTTCCAAATTCAAAGCAGAAAGTATTTCATTAAACTTACGAACGATCGTTACGTCATTTTCATCCGTTAGATTTTTAATCAGCTGCTGTGTGATCGTGGATCCGCCCTGGCCGCTGTTTGACGGCTTAACGATAACGCCTATGGTACGTATCCAGTCAACACCGTGATGGCTTTCGAAACGCTGATCCTCAATGGCGATAAAGGCGTCTTTCATATGGGGACTCATGTTTTCAAGGTCTACCCATATACGGTTTTCTTCTCCGTGAAGCCTTGTCAATTCTATTTCGTTGCCGTCTGCATCCGTGCCGTATATAAATGAAGTCTGATTTTGAGAATACTTTTCCTCTGTTAAATTAAATACGGCGTCGCCATGCACGAAGCTGTAACCGTAAATGGCGATAACGGAGAAGCAGACAATAAATACAACAGCAACAACCAACACGAATCCTAAAAGAATGCGCAAAGGAAGCGAGGCAGGAGCCTTGCCGGTATTTTTCTTCTTTTTACCATTCTTCTTGTTATCGTTAGATTTAGATTTTCCTCTGGCACGCTGCACATGCTGTTTTGAGGTTTTTTCGCTTTCGATATATGCAGCCGGCTTTTTATTTAATTGCGTTTCCTGAATCTTTTTGTCTTCATCATAGACTTTGGCAGAGTTATTCATAAAAGACTCAAGCAAATCATCATACTTGCCCGCCATAAAATACCTCCTTACACGATTTTACTAAAACAGCTTACAACATTATCTGAGTTTATATTATACAATATTTAAATAAGTAAATAAAGAAATAAATTGTTAATATTTTTTTGCCTTGCTTTTGCTCATTTCCGTAATTCTTTTTGAAGTGCTGATGCCGTCATACAGGCGTTTTACCCTTACAAAGCCCCAATATTTCTTATTACAGTGTTTGCAAAAAAGTACGGTTTTAAAGGAATTATTGACAATTTGCACATCGCTTATCCGTTCCATCTGTGTTGAACAATTCGGGCAAAGAAAGCTCTCTTTGTAAAAATTATACTCATCGGAAACGGTTGTCGTTATAATATAGGGTTTGAAAGCAAGTCTGCCGAAAAAATCATCGTCACACAAATGCGTCATTGATTTCGCTTTGTTTTCATCAAACACTTTTTTAAAACAGGCGGCGGCAACATAGCAATCCTCCAGCGCTCTATGCAGATTTTCCTCCTGCACGCGGATATCCAGCCTTTCGGCACAGTGCGCAAGACTGATCTGTTCCTTACAGCCCTCTAAAAATGACTGGCAGTATTTCTGTACGTCCATATAATTCTTCATAAAAGATATGCTTGTTTTGCCAAAAAATCTTTTGAAATTGGATACCAAAACATACAGATCGCTGTTTGACCAGCTTGTAAAAACAACATCGCCGCAAGCCCAATCGGCAAAATTGCGCATAACGTCTTCAAACGGGATCCCGTTTTGCGCAACTTCCTCTTTCGTAATGCTTGTCAGATCCACAAAGCGCTTTGAAAAACGTTTGGAGAGCTTGGGACGCACAAGCTGTGTAAAAGTATTGCTGATATTCAGGTTTTCATCAAGCCGAACGGCGCCTATTTCGATTATCTCATTAACGCCTTTTTTCTGTTTATAATCATAGGCATTATTCCATTCAAGGTCAAATATAACGTAATCCATAGCACACCCAAAAAAAATAACCCTGCAAGCCGCAAGGTTATTAAATAATATAAAATATCAGCCGATGAAAAGGAAAATCAAAAACGCGGCAAGAACCAAAACAAAGAAAATAACAATAAGCCATTTTGTTATTTTTTCAAGCTTTGCTTCAATCGTGCGGCCTTTTGACTTGCCCAAAAATGTTTCAGCGCCGCCGGCTATTGCACCGGAGAGGTTCTGCGAACGACCTTCCTGTAAAAGAACAACAGCGATAATAATTATAGAAACGAGTATAAGTATCACACCGAAAACATAATGATACCAAAGCATGACAAATTCCTCCGAAGTTTTTAATACTAATGGATTATAGCACATACTTTTATTTATTGCAAGTCTTTTTTTGGCATTAATTTACTTGAATCATAAATACAAATAATTTAATAATAATTACGGCGGTAAAAATTTGCGTTTGCTTTTGCCGCCTGCCGCTTGAAAAAGCGGTATCTACATATCAAAACGTAATCTGTTCGCCAATATCGCCCGCACTGAGCTGCGCGCCTGCCGCAGGCAGATTTTTAGGTCTGAATCTCCATTCTTTTTCAAATTCGCCGGGCGTATACTTATGCACGGATATGACCTTATCGCTCTTCTTTTTTAAAGTCATGGCCTGTATGCCCTGCGTGCTTTTGCTTGTTTTCGGCATGATTACCGCCGTGTTCACAAGAAGATGACGACCCGCCTGTGAAGAGATCACAATATCGGTATCCTCCTCAAGATACATTGCGCAAGCAAGCGGGAATTTATCCGAAAAAGCATTTATCAGCTTTTTTCTGTTCGTCTTTGTTTCATACGAAGAAATATCGACTTTTGCCAACTTGCCGTTTTCAAAAATGAATATCATATAGCCCTTATACTGCCTGATGACGGCGGTATATTCAACGGTTTCGCCCTCATCCATTTCAAGCTTTGCAGGCAGGTAATCGCCCAAAACGGAAGCCTTGGTATCCTGAAAATCATCAAGCTTTGCTTTATAGACCTGATGATTGGAAGTGAAAACAAGCAGTTCGTCCTTGTTGGAGCACTCTTCACTTCTTAATATCATATCCCCTTCCTTTACCTTTTGTTCGCCGCTCATACGCAGATTTGCCGTTCTGATCTTCTTTAAATATCCTTCCTTGGAAAGAAATACAGTAACAGGATAATCGGCAACAGCGGGTTCCTCGGTTTCAGTTTCCTCGGGAATATCATACAGGATTTCAGACTTTCTGCCGTTATCGTACTTCTTGACAACATTTTGCAGCTCTGAAATGATGATCTGTTTTTTCTTTCGGTCGCTTGCAAGGATTTCTTCAAGTTCTGCAATCTCATTTTCAAGCTTCTCAATATCGTTAATGCGCTTAAGTATATATTCCCTGTTAAGATGGCGCAGCTTGATCTCCGCAACATATTCCGCCTGTGTTTCATCGATGCCGAAACCGATCATCAGATTCGGAACGACATCAGCTTCGTTTTCCGTTTCACGGACGATCTTTATTGCTTTGTCAATATCAAGGAGTATCTTAGAAAGCCCTTTTAAAAGATGCAGTTGATTTCTTTTCTTGTTAAGGCTGAACGCCACTCTTCTTGAAATACAGTTGAGTCTGAACTTTACCCATTCATTCAAAAGCTCGCGTACGCCTCTGACACCCGGCTTACCGTCTATAAGAACATTGAAATTACAAGAAAAAGAGTCCTCAAGAGGGGTAAGCTTATAAAGGCGCTGCATCAATTTATCTGCATCAACGCCGCGTTTAAGATCTATTGTGATCTTAAGTCCTTTAAGGTCCGTTTCATCTCTTATATCAGAAATCTCCTTAAGCTTATTCGCCTTTGCAAGCTCAACGATCTTATCAATAATAGCTTCTGAAGTAGTAGTAGGCGGTATTTCAGTTATATCTATACAGTTATAGGATTTATCATAAGAATACTTGGCGCGGACCTTAACAGAACCTTTACCTGTTTCATAGATTTTTTCAAGCTCGTCCTTATCATAAAGCACGTAGCCGCCACCAACAAAATCGGGCGCAATCAGGGTGTCGGAAATAACATGCGCCTTATTTTTCATAAGCGCAATGGTTGTTTCACATACCTCGCGGATATTGAAAGACGCTATGGAAGATGCCATACCTACGGCGATACCCGTTGTAACGTTACAAAGAACGGACGGAAAGGTAACCGGCAGAAGCCGAGGTTCTTTCATTGTGTTATCATAGTTGTCCACAAAATCAACCGTATCTTTATCAATATCGCCGAAAAGCTCTGCACATATAGGAGCAAGCTTGGCTTCCGTATAACGCGAAGCGGCATACATCATATTTTTGGAATAGGCTTTACCGAAGTTACCCTTTGACTCCACATAAGGATATAACAAAGATTCATTGCCGCGTGACAGACGCACCATAGTTTCATAAATAGACGCGTCACCGTGCGGATTCAACTGCATCGTTCTGCCCACAATATTTGCGCTTTTAATCGTAGGCCCGTTTAAAAGGCCCATATTATACATGGTGTATAAAAGCTTTCTGTGAGACGGTTTTAAACCGTCTATCTCCGGAATTGCACGCGAAAGAATAACGCTCATGGCATAGGGCATGTAATTGGTTTTAAGCGTTTCGGTTATTGCTTCCCTTTTTACGGTGCCTGCATTTTCTATATGAACGTTATCATTGAGCTGCGCAGCGAAGTTCTGCTTCGTTTCCTTTTTTCTTCTTGGCATATTTTCACCTTAAATCAGCTTACGTCCGCCGTATCGAGATACATATAGCCGTAATCTGTAATATATTGTTTTCTTCCCTCAAGATTATCGCCCAGCAACAGGTCAAAGATCTGTGACGTCCTCTCTGCTTCGTCGGGCGTTACGAGAATCAGTCTTCTTGTTTCCGGATTCATTGTGGTAAGCGACATCATATCCGCCTCATTCTCACCAAGACCTTTGGAGCGCTGAACGGTATACTTTTTCCCGTCAAGCTCTTTTCTTATCTCGTCCATTTCCATTTCATTATATGCAAAATAAGTCTGATCCTTACAGGTGACCTCATAAAGCGGCGATTCGTCTATATACACTTTACCCTGTTCGATAAGCTGCGGCATAAGCCTGTATATCATTGTGAGCACAAGCGTTCTGATCTGAAAGCCGTCTACATCTGCATCCGTGCAGATCAGTATCTTGCTCCAGCGAAGATTGTTGATATCAAAAGCGGACAGATTCTTTGAAGCCTTGGAACTGACCTCGACGCCGCAGCCGAGAACTTTGATAAGATCTGTAATTATCTCATTTTTAAATATCTTACTGTACTCACTCTTAAGGCAGTTCAGGATCTTGCCGCGTATGGGCATGATCGCCTGAAAATCCGCATTTCTTGCCTGCTTACAGGCACCGAGCGCGGAATCGCCCTCAACGATAAACAATTCCCGTTCGTCAACATTTTTTGAACGGCAGTCCACAAACTTCTGAACACGGTTTGTCATATCTATCTTGGACTGCAAAGTTGTTTTGAGCGTTTTTCTTGTGTTTTCAGCCTTTACGCGGCTGCGCATATTGATAAGCACCTGATCTGCGATCTTCTCGGCGTCCATCTTATTCTCAATAAAATACACTTCAAGCTGCTTGCGGAAAAAATCCGTCATTGCCTCTTGAATAAACTTATTTGTGATCGCCTTTTTGGTCTGATTTTCATACGAAGTTTGCGTAGAAAAAGAAGATACAACAAAAATCAGAATATCTTCAATATCCTGTATATTGATCTGCGGATCGGTTTTGGCATATTTATTATTCGCTTTAAGATATGCGTTTATCTGGTTTACAAAAGCGCTTTTAAACGCTTTTTCCGGCGCGCCGCCGTGCTCCAGGTAGCTTGAGTTATGATAATACTCTTTAAGCTGTGTTTTAACGGAAAAACAAAGCGCGGCTTTGATAATGAGCTTGTATTCGCTGTGGTCCTCCCTGTCCTTTCCGTACCTTTCACATTCCCAGTACTGCGGTGTTGTAAGAGCGTTATCCCCGGCAAGCTCGGCAACGTAATCCTTGATGCCGTTTTTATAGCAGTATTCAAAGGTTTCAAAGCCCTTTTCCGTTTCATTCTTTAAGATGAATGTAATACCGTCGTTAACGATTGCCTGGCGTTTAAGCGTATCCTGATAATATTTCAGTGAAACGTTGATATCGGTAAAAACATCAAGATCGGGCTTCCATCTTATTCTTGAGCCAGTGTCTTTTTTTGTATACGGCTCTCGTTTCAGCCCGCCGATATTTTTTCCTTTTTCAAAGTGAAGCGTGTAACAGAATCCGTCTCTGTGTATCTCTGCGTCCATATATTCCGAAGCATATTGCGTGGCGCAAAGACCGAGTCCGTTTAATCCGAGTGAAAACTCATAGCTTTCGGTTCCGTTTCCGTATTTACCGCCTGCATAAAGCTCACAAAAAAGGAGTTTCCAGTTTTCCTCTTTCTCGGCTTTATTATAGTCAACCGGAATTCCCGCACCGAAATCCTGCACTTCAACCGAATGATCGCGGAATCTTGTAACGATGATCTTATTACCGCGCCCCTCGCGGGCCTCGTCTATAGAATTGCTCATGATTTCAAAGATAGAGTGCTCGCAGCCTTCAATACCGTTTGAACCGAAAATAACTTCCGGCCTTTTCCGCACCCTGTCTTCGTCTTTCAGAGAACGTATACTTTCATTCGTGTATTCATTCTTGCCGGCCATAAATCAACCTCCGAATAATTTATACAGAAATATATTATACAAGATATTGTGGATTTGTCAAGATTTTGTAATAATTATAACAATATAATGAAATGAAATTTACAATATGATACAAAAACAGAAAGATTTATACAAAAAAATAAGATGTGCATGCGCACACCTTATTTTAAAATCACTGTTCATGCCGATCATCAACCCCGCCGGGTACTTCCGAGCCGGAACCGTTTGGCGTATCCGTGTTTTTATCAGCATCGCTCTTCGTAAGGCCATCCTCAGCTGTTTGAGAAGCCGGAGCTGTTGAAATATCCGTATCATCCTGCGCCGGTTCCTCATCGTTTTCAAGAAAGCCAAGTTTCATAAGCGAATCAAACTCACCGGCATTAAGCTTTTCCTTTTTGAGCAGGGTTTCTGCCACAAGCTCAAGCTTGTCATAATGCTCTTTGAGGATCTTATAAGTCCTGTCATAAGCCTCGCGCATCATTTTTTCAATCTGCGCATCAATCCTTGCCGATGTCTCTTCACTGTAATTATTTACATGTCCGTAATCTTTGCCGAGAAATATCTCATTGTTTTCATCACTGTAAACGACCGGGCCTATCTCATCATTCATGCCGTATTTAGCCACCATATCGCGGCAGATCTGCGTGGCACGCTGAAGATCATTAGACGCACCCGTAGAAATATCATCAAGCGCGATCGCCTCGGCTACTCTGCCGCCCATCATGGAAACAAGAGAATCCAGCATTTCCTTTTTGGAAGTATAATTCTCTTCCTGCGGCTGATACATGGTATAACCGCCGGCACCGAGTCCGCGCGGGATTATGGATATTTCTTTAACGGGATCGTGATTTTCAAGATAGTAGGAAACGACCGCATGGCCGGATTCATGGTAAGCTGTCAGTTTCTTTGCCTTATCGGAATACTTATGCGATTTCTTTTCCGTGCCCATTTCCACTCTTGTTGTAGCGTCCTGGATCTCCTCGCTCGTAATGGCCTTTTTATGCCTTCTGGCAGCCAACAGCGCAGCTTCGTTAAGAAGATTCTCCAGATCGGCGCCTGTAAAACCGATCGTGAGCTGCGCGATCTCTTTCAGATTAACATCAGGCGCAAGCGGCTTGTTTTTGGAATGGACTTTCAATATGTCTTCTCTGCCCTGCGTATCAGGTCTGTTAACGGTTATCTGCCTGTCAAATCTGCCGGGTCGCAAAAGCGCCGGGTCAAGAACATCAGGCCTGTTGGTTGCAGCAATAACGATAACGCCGCTGTTGGTGCCGAAACCATCCATTTCAACAAGCAGCTGGTTCAGTGTCTGTTCTCTTTCGTCATTACCGCCGCCGGTGCCAGCGCCTCTGTGCCTGCCGACTGCGTCAATCTCATCAATAAATACAATAGCAGGCGCTTTTTTAATAGCTTGTGAGAAAAGATCTCTAACACGGCTTGCGCCTACGCCGACATACATTTCAACAAAGTCAGATCCCGATATGGAAAGAAACGGCGCGTTTGCCTCACCGGCAACGGCTTTTGCAAGCAGCGTCTTACCGGTTCCCGGAGGGCCTACAAGTAAAACGCCTTTTGGGATTCTTGCACCGAGATCGGTGAATTTCTGAGGATCCTTCAGAAATTCAACAAGTTCTTCAAGCTCTGCCTTTTCTTCGTCACAGCCGGCAACATCGGCAAAAGTTTTTTTATTCTTATCTTCTACTGCTTTTGTTTTGACTCTGCCGAATCCGATCGTTCTGTTTGTTTCGTTATTCATTGTGTCGCCCATCTTTTTCATCATGAACCACACAAGAACAGAACCGCCGACAAGAATTATGATATACGGCAAAAGGCTTACGATCCAGCTCCTTGAATTGCTTTGCCTGTAATTATACGTTATCTGCGCATCAGGATGCGCCTCGTTATATTCGTTGACGCTGTCCTTAATATCGTCCAGAAAATAAGTTACGCTGGGAACTTTATACTCCTGTTCTTCGTCCGGCTTATCAAACGTTGTATATGTGAGACTGCCGGAAGTCAGATCAAGCTCAAACTCATTTACCTGATCTGTTTTAAAAAGATTTACGATCTCGCTGTATTTGACCTCCTCGCCGTTCTGCTGGTTTGCAATAACAAACGCAAGCACAACAAGCAAAACGGGAATCAAAATATAAAATACAGCCGATTTCCAGTTTTTGGACATATTGTTCATTAATTCCTATCCTCCGTACGGATATTTATAATCATGATCCTTTTCGTTGAGCTGTTTACACAGACTCTTTCAGAAACCGCATAACCCGCAACACCGATAACGCCTGCATCGTCCGCAACCACAGGTACCCTGTATCTATTTTCGGCAGGTATGTGAAGCTCGTTAAACAGTTTTTTTAGACTTTTAGAGCAGTTTCTGCCTGCAACGGAGATCTTATCTCCCTGCATTCGGCTTCTGACGGTCACATTGCCAACTATTTTATCACAGTCACAGTAAAAATCAAACTTTTTACCGTTAAATTCACATTTATTTAAGAAATCTTTTACAGATAGAATACTTTTATCAACATTAAAGGATATATTTTCATCTTTTTGCGAAATAACCGCCAAGCGTATCCTGCCCGCAGCAGACAACGCAAACAAATTCCCGCTGATCTGAAAACGTGAATTTCTATAACGCAAGGAAGATATGCCGCATATTATATTATCGTTTGCACAAACGCCGTTATTTTTGAGCCACTTAACAATAATTCTGTTTACTTCACTTTCGGAAAGATCAATTAAACGTGAAACGTCAAGCTCATTGTTAATACAGATATCCGCGTATATTTTTTCAATATGTTTTTCTAAAAACTCCTCGTCCGCACGGGCAGACGAAATTAAGTGAAAAACATGGTTTTCAAAATCTGCATTTACTTCCTTGAAGCGCGGAATGATCTGATGCCTTATAAAATTCCGTGTGTATGAATCGTCAGAATTCGTTTTATCGATTCTGTACGCAATATGCTTATCGTCAAGATAAGAGCGTATCTCGTCAGAGCCGATCTCAATAAGCGGGCGAACGATTTTGCCGCGAACGGGCGGAATTGCGCAAAGGCCTTTTAAAGAAGTGCCGCGCGCAATCCTGAAAAGCATGGTCTCAATATTATCGGATAGATTATGCGCGGTAGCTATCTTATCACATTCAAATGAGCCAAAAAAGTCGTATCTTGCCTTTCTGCTGTACTCCTCCACGCTCATTTTATATTCTTTTGCAAGAACGGGGGCGTTTATGTGTAAGATCTTAAAATCAATACCGTTCGCATTACAGAACGCTTCGCAAAATTCGGCGTCAGCAATGCTTTCTTCGCCTCGAATACCGTGTTCCACATGCGCAGCAGTCAATTTCAGATCATACTCATCTTTAATTTTAAGCAGAAAATGCGTTAACAAAACGGAATCGGCGCCGCCCGACAGCGCGATAAGCACCGAATCCCCTTTTGAAAACATATTGAACTTGTTAACTGTATCTTTAATCCTGTTCGTCATTGCCGTAATCTTTTTCAACGCATCTGAATCTTGTAAATTCCTTATCAAACGCCATTTCAACAACGCCTGTAGCTCCATGCCTGTTTTTCGCCACGATCAGTTCCGTTGCCGATTCATCGATCTGGCTGCGCTTATCTTCATCCAGCTCGCCGCTGTAATAATCCGGTCTGTAAAGGAACAGCACGATATCCGCATCCTGTTCTATAGAACCGGATTCTCTCAGATCCGCAAGCTGAGGTCTGTGGTTTTTATTTCTGCCCTCCGTGCCGCCTCTTGAGAGCTGGGCACAGCAAATTACCGGAATGTTCAGATCCTTTGCCATCATTTTGAGATTTCTTGTAATATCCGAAACCTCCTGCACGCGGTTCTCTTTCCTGACGGCAGATCTTAAAAGTCCCAGATAGTCTATCATAACAACGTCTACGTCTTTCATGCGTCGCACCTTTGCCTTTATCTCCGGAACACTGATTCCCGAAGAATCGTCTAAGTAAAGCTCTGCCTCCTCAAATTCGCCCGCAGCGTTGCCGAGGCGTACCCATTCATCATCTGTCAATTCACCGCGCCTGATTTTTTGGCTGGGAATGCCTGCGCGAGAAGAAAGCAGCCTTTCAGCCAACTGTTCTTTTGACATCTCAAGGCTGAAAAACACGCACTTCTTTCTTGCGGTCATGGAAACGTTTTGCGCAAGGTTCAAAGCAAAAGACGTTTTACCCATTGCAGGACGAGCGCCCACAATAACAAGGTCTGACTTGTTTAGGCCGGAAATATATCTGTCCAGCAAGCTGAAACCGGAAGGAACAGCCTGGTATTTTTCTTTATCTTCCCCGGTGATCTTATGTAAACGGTCATAAACATCGTTTACAATAACCGAGGAGAGCTTTTTCGGATCATCGTCTTCAGAACCTTTTCTGATGTCATATATCTTTTGCTCGGCATATTCAAGCAGCGAGATCGCATTAGAATTATTTGAAACAGCAGTATCGATAATATGCTGAGAAACGCTGATAAGACTGCGAAGATAATACTGCTCTTCAACGATCTTGGCATAAGTTTTGACGTTGGCGGTTGAAGCTACAATATCTCTTAATGTTAAAAGGTATTCTCTTCCGCCGGCTTCGTCATAAAGCCCCTCTTTTGCAAGGGCGTCCGCAATTACAACCGGGTCGATTTTTGCATTTGAGCCGGTAAACATAGCCATCATGGAACCGAAGATAGCCTTATGCTGCGGCAAATAAAAATATTCCTGTTTTACTATGGATACAACATCTTCCATGCAATCCGGATCAATAAGGATTGAGCCCAGAACAGACTGCTCCGCTTCCAGATTATAAGGCATGGATACTGCGCCCGAAGGATTTTCAGGCATAATTTATCATCTGCCTTTCATTCAGACTTCGGATACCTGAACATATATTTTTGCGCTGATTCCCTGATAGATCTTTACTTCAGCCTCATATGTGCCGAACTGTTTGATATCCTCCACGGCGATCTTGCGCTTATCAATATCCAGCCCGAGCTCTTTTTTGATCTGAGCGGAAATATCCTTAGCCGTAACAGAGCCGAAAAGTTTGCCGTTAGCACCTGCTTTTGCTGTCATTTTAAAGGTTTTACCCTCGATCTCAGCAGCATCTGCCTGCGCGGCTTTGATCTCCTCTTGTTTATGGAACTTTTTGGCGTTTTCCTTGTTGTTAAAATCATTCATTGCGCTTGCGTTTGCTTCAACGGCAAGCCCGCGCGGGAAAAGATAATTTCTTGCATAGCCGTCTGAAGCGTTTACAAGCTCTCCCTTTTTTCCTAAATTTTTTACATCCTGCTTTAAAATAACTTTCATAATTGCACCTGCTTTAGACTTCCATGATAATCGGCAAAATCATAGGATTTCGCTTGGTTTTTTCATACATCAAATGAGATATTTCATCTCTTAAACTGGTTTTAACGCTGTTCCAGTCATGATAGCGGCTGTTATAGGTTTCATCGATCACGCGGCATGCAAGATCTCTTGCCGAGTTGATAAGCTCCTCGCTTTCGCGCACATAAACAAATCCGCGGCTGACGATATCCGGACCGCAAAGAATATCGCCGGTCTCTGAATCTATTGTAGCAACAATAACGATAAGTCCGTCTGCGGAAAGGCGTTTTCTGTCGTTCAAAACGATATTGCCGACATCGCCTACACCATAACCGTCAACATACACATCGCCGCTCGGCACATCGTCAAGGCGCTTTATGCCCTTTTCGGATATCTCGATATAATTACCGATATCACCCACAAAAATATTTTTCTTGCTGATTCCCATCGATTCCGCAAGCTGCGCATGCTTTCTGAGATGCTTTTGCTCGCCGTGAACCGGAATGAAGAATTTCGGATTCACAATACCCATCATCAGCTTCAGCTCGTCCTGACAAGCATGGCCAGAAACATGAACTTCATACATTTTTTCGTAAATAACTTCGATATCGCGCTTCATCAGCTCATTTACAACGTTGCCTACCATTTTTTCATTGCCGGGTATCGGAGTTGCAGAGATGATAACATAATCATTTGGCGATGCGGTAACCTTTTTATGCTCGCCGTTCGCGATCTTTGTAAGCGCGCTCATGGGCTCGCCCTGTGAACCGGTGGTGATGATAACCAGTTTATCGTCAGGATAATTTCTGATATCGTCAATACTTATCAAAAGATTATCCGGAACGATAAGATAACCAAGCTCCTCGCCCACCTGTACAAGGTTTTCAAGGCTTCTGCCAACCACGGCAACCTTACGCTTCAAATGCTTGGCAACGTCTATGATCTGCTGGACTCTGTGAATATTCGATGCGAAAGTAGCAACTACGATCCTACGCTTACCCGCTTTTCTAAATAGGTTGAGGAAGGATTCGCCCACCTTCTTTTCACTCATCGTGTATCCGGGTCTTTCGGCATTTGTTGAATCCTGCAATAAAGCAAGTACGCCTTTCGTGCCGTATTCTGCAAATCTTGGCAGATTGATCATATCGCCGTCTACCGGTGTGGTATCTATCTTAAAATCGCCCGTATGGATAACGGTGCCACCGGCACAAGATACGGCAAGACCGACAGCATCCGGAATAGAATGATTGACGTGGATAAACTCGATTGTAAATTTTCCGAGCTTGATCTTATCCGACGGATTTATCTCATGCAGCTTTGCACTGTTGAGAAGCCCGTGTTCGGAGAGCTTGCCTTTTATCAAACCGATCGTAAGTCTTGTTGAATAGATAGGAACATTTATCTTTTTTAAAAGGTACGGTATTCCGCCGATATGATCCTCATGCCCGTGCGTTACGATAAGCCCTTTGATCTTATCCGCATTTTCTTCAACAAAAGTAAAATCGGGAATAACGGAATCTACGCCCGGAAGCTCAGAGCCCGGGAAAGCAAGCCCGCAGTCGATAATAAACATATCGCCGCCGTATTCATAGACGGTCATGTTCTTGCCGATCTCATTCATACCGCCGAGGAAAGCAATTTTAATATGCTCTGTTTGCCTTGTTTTGCGAACGGATGTCTGCGGCTTTTTGGAAACTCTGCGATAAGAATAAGTGCGCTTCGCGGAATTCCGTTTTCCGGCAGCGCTCTTTGCAGTGTTCGTATTTTGTTTTGCCATATAAATAATAAAACTCCTTATTAAAAAATTTTTTCCGAACAAAAAGTTAGATATATAATAAAATATAAAATATCACTTGTCAAGAAAAGAATTAAATATTTGCCAAAGTAATTCCATATTGATTATTACCATAAAGAATGATAAAATATACCGAGTCAGAAAAATAATTATAGGACACGGGAACATCATATTATGAAAAAAGTTTTGATCTATACGGACGGCGCTTGCAGCGGCAACCCCGGCTGCGGAGGCTGGGGCGCGGTTTTGGTATACGGAAAAGCAGAAAAAGAGCTTTGCGGCAGCGATAAAGACACAACGAATAACAGAATGGAATTGACTGCCGTAATAAAGGCGCTGGAAGCATTAAAAGAACCGTGTGAGGCGGAGATCACCACGGATTCAAAATATGTGTGCGACGCCGTAAATAACGGCTGGGTCTATTCTTGGCAGAAAAACGGCTGGAGAAAGGCGGATAAAAAGCCGGCTTTAAATGTTGATCTTTGGCAGAGGCTTTTGGAACTGCTGAAAGTTCACAAAACAACCTTTATATGGGTAAAGGGCCACAATGGGCACCCGTACAACGAAAGATGCGACAGACTTGCCGTAGAACAGTATAAAAAGCTGCAAAACAACTAATTCGCTTTATTTTCAGGCGGCAATACCGCCTGTTTTTTTATTGTTGCGATCCCTATCCCAAAACGGTTTCCCGCAAGTCTGTAAGCCTTGGCGCGCTTTTGAAGGCTTGTGTTTTCGGGCAGCTTTTTTAGCTGCGCGTGCAGATACACAGGTCTTTTTAATCCGAAAAGTCTTTCAAACGTTTGATTTTCATAGTTTATTGAATAATTTATATCAAATAATTCGGTAAATTTAAGTATATTGCTGTCTTCCTCCATAAAGTCCATGTTCTTCCCGTATACCAGCCAACTTTCACAAAGAAAATAATCCCATTTTATCTCAAGAAAATATTTATCGAAAAAAGCAACAGCATATGCTAATGAACACTTACATTCCTCATGATCAAGTTTTCCGCAGGCAGGTATATGCACATTCAATACCGTATCGCCGTATTTAAACGGAAGCTTTGCGTAACGCATCGTAGGATTTTTACATTCATAGATCTGAAATTGAAGCCTGCCGAGCTTGAAAAGTTTGAACGAAACATGATGCCTGATCCAATTATAATTTTCAAGACCCTTGTTATGATTATTTCGGCACCAGATACCAAGATCGGAAAGGGTATCAAAAAAGATACTGTCCTCAATTCCCTTTTCCTTGTATTTTTTATGGGTAAACTCAAAAGCCTTTAAGGCAACTGCAAGGCGCTGTAAATCGTTAAGTTTTTTCATCACCGCAGTATTTCCGGCGGAATACGCTTTTGCACAGCGCAAAAAAGCGACCTCATCCTGCACGGCAAGGTCACTTAGTTTTGTTTTAAGATCGTCGCTGATACTACAGTCATTCAAATACAAAAAATCCATAATGATCACTGAGAAGCACTACCGGAAGAAGTCTGTGAAGTGCTTTGAGAAGTCTGGGCAGCCGTAGTCGTTTCATATCTGCTCGTTAACCCGCTTGAAACCACATAACGCACCTCCGCCTCAATACCGTACTGCTCTAAAAGCGGCAGGATTTCTTCATAAAGGAAAGTGGAATCCGCATCCTCGTCCTGAACAACAAAGCTTGTGCCTGAATCAAGATAACGCACCTCTCTTTGCAGGCCCTCAATGCCGTCAACTTCCGTGCCTTCAAAAAAGATATAAGTGCCCTTAACGGTTATAATGCCGTCATACGGATTTGCCGGCAAAGTGTATTCTTCTGTTGCAGGCTCTGTTGTAGTAGTCGCAGTGCCGAGACCTATACCTGCCAGAGAGCCGCTGAAATAAAGATAGCAGAACACGGCAACGACGACCACAATAAAAGTAATGATGATCGGCCATTTGCTGCTTTTCTTCTCTTTTCTGAACCTGTGGCGTTCAAGTGTGGCGGTATCCTCTTCAACATGCGTTGCATCCACGTCAACGATGTTTTCCGTTTCATGATAAGAAGCGTCCGTGACCTTATGAACCACCAAAGGGCTGTCAAGATGTTCGTTATTATAATCGTTAGCCATTTAAATTTTCCTTTTTACCGCAAAATTCTTCTTTTTCTTAATTTAAATAATATCATAATCGTTATTTTTTTTCAACAAGTTATTGCAATTAAAAAATTACGCTGTTATAATTCAATTATAAAGAATTGGAGTGTTGTTATGAGAATTCTTGCTTTTGACATCGGCGGTACAAATATCAAATACGCTGTTTGCAATGAAAAATATAAGCTTACGAAGATACAGTCGGTACCAACGGAGGCTGCCAAGGGCGGTCAGTATATCATCAATAAAGTTCTTGATATTATTGACGGCTTTGAGGATATTGACAGAATTGCAATCAGCACCGCAGGGCAGGTGGATTCCGAAAACGGGATCGTTGTATATGCTACAGATAACATTCCTTATTACACGGGCATGATGGTCAAAAAAATGGTTGAGAGCAAGACCGGGATCCCGACTTATGTTGAAAACGACGTAAATGCCGCAGCTATAGGCGAGGCATTATTCGGCGCCGCAGAGGGTTGCAGTGATTTTATCTGCCTCACTTTCGGAACAGGTATAGGCGGCGCAATATATATCAATAATGAGCTTTATAAAGGCTCCCATTCCTCTGCCGGAGAATTCGGGCATATCATAACCCATGCGGGCGGCAGACCGTGCACCTGCGGCGGCGAGGGCTGTTACGAGCAATATGCTTCTGCCAAGGCGCTTACCCAGGCGGTTGAAAAAGTTGCCGGAAAAGAGTTAAACGGATTTCAGATCTTTCAGAAGGAAAATATTGAAAACCAAGAGATACGCCACGCCGTTGACATTTGGATAGACGAGATCATAATCGGCCTTAAAAGCCTGATATGTGTTTTTAACCCGTCACTCATTGTTCTCAGCGGCGGAATCATGAGCGAAGAATATATAATTGACCTGATAGACAGAAAAATTTATAAAGAGCTTATGACGAATTTTAAGAATGTTAAGATCGTCAATACACAGCTCGGTAACAATGCAGGTCTTTTAGGCGTTGCGTACAAAGCCTCAAAATTATAAAGTAAGATGATAAAATGCAGATCCAGCGCATGTTCGCCGGATCTTTTTTACGAAATTATTTGAACTTCATAGTCAGCATACCGTCGTTGGTAAAATCCGTTACGATCTCCTTTACCGCTGTCTGTCCGTTTTTGAACTTTACGGTTATTTTTATACTATCCGTTGGCAGTTCGCCGAATTCAGCGTCGGGATTATTTAGCAAAAATCCGATCGCCTCGTCCGGCCAGTAACTGACATAGCCAATTTCTTCACCGGGCAGATACGTTTTTGCAACAACTTTTTTCTGATTCATTTGCAGCAAATTCTGATTTTTATCTTTATCTTTATCTATGATCAGTATGCAGTAATCGTAATAGTTTTCGTCCTCGCCTGCCATATCGGAAGCGTAGCAGGAATATTCGTAAGTTGAAATCTTTGAAACATCAAAGCTATCGTCGTAAATATATGCGGAACAGTCCTTACTGCTGATTAGCTCCGAAACAAAGTTCTGTTTAATTTGAGAAGAATTTTTTCCGTCTGACGCGGCTATCTGCGCATTATATTCGTTAAATTGCTGCTGTGATATAGGAATAACCGCAGAATAATATTTCTTCTGATTTACAAGACTGTTCTTTAATAACCCATCCATATAAGTGAATGTGCCGTTATTGCTCTCAAATGTTACGGACTCGATCTCTTCTGCCGATCTTACGGTAATACCGTTATCGTCACTGCCGGCACTGACAAAATATCCGTCCGAACCCTGAATCAAGGATATCTTTAAGTCCATCAGCTCAACATCATCATTACTTATAGTTATGACGTTATCCGGATTATCCTGCGCATAAGCAACGATTGAAAAATCACTTGAGGCGGATGAGGATTGCGGATTGCGGGTATCAGAATACCTGTCTGATGACACATAATAAATGCCGAAACTGCCTGCGACAGCCACCGCAAACACGGCAACTGCCGCAATGATCTTTTTTGGAGAAAACATAAGTCCTTTCTTATTTTCCGCCATGCTTAAAACTTTCTTATTGATATCGTCGCCCGGCACAATTTCGTTAAACAGCTCTTTATATTCTTTTTTCATAATGTAGCCTCCTTTTCAAGTATTGCTTTCAGTTTATTTCTTGAGCGCTGCAGCAGAACGCCTACATTCCCCTCTTTAAGTTCCAACGTTTTTGCGATTTCTTTAATGCTCAGATCTTCATGATAAAACAGGTGCAGAATTAAAGAGTATTTTTTAGGAAGCTTATTTAAGGCATAAGATAAATCTTCTTTCTCAACCTGTATGTCTTCAAAAGACTCATCCAGTTCGCAAACCTTTGTTTTCCAAAATGAACGCAGGCTGGTTTTTGAACAGTTTACGGTAACGCGAATGAACCATGCTTTTTCATGCTCTTCATTTTCAAACACGGGCTGTTTTCGTATATATCTGTAAAACACTTCCTGGTACACATCATCGGTATCCGCGCTGTTTTTCATCTGCGCATATGCAAGACGGTAGACCATATTGCCGTTGCGTTCTATGATTTGCTTTATTTCGTCATGACGATCCAATCAAAAACCTCCTTTCACTACAAATACTTTTTTAATCTGCAAAATTTAACAAAAATAATTAAAAAAGCTGCTTCATATTGAAACAGCCTTAGTTTTCAAAATATTTTATAAGATTTCTAACAGAAAGGGTACCGTCATTACGAAGAATGCTTTTATATCTCTCCATATTCACATCGCTGTGTTCCGTTTCCTTGCTCCAAAGATGAATCGTCCACGAATCATTGCCGAAAAATGCCGGAATAAGAACGCCCACAGCTGCCGCCTTAATCTTTGACAAAATATCCTTATCATATACAGCCTGCATAAAATACCTGAAAAGGAAATAAACGGCTATATTTTCACAGCTTTTTGAATTTATCACAGTCTGATTAAATGCTCCGTAATCCACCTTTTCCGTCCATTCTGGATTGATAACTTCGGGATTCCTAAAGATCTCTTTAAAAGGAACAGACGGTTCACCCTCGGCGTAATCGTCAGTATCCTTTTGAAGTTCCTGACCGAATTTTAAAAGAAGGACAATTCGTTTGCTGAGAGGCTGTCTTTGATCTTTTACGATCTCATACGCTTTTTCCCTTGCTTTCAGCAAGTAAAAGTAAAGTTCAGCGTCAATATCGTTCAGTACGGGCGGATCGGAATTTATGGTTTCCTCAAAATCAAAGTCCTCTTTCAAATTCCACATCATATCACTTGCAACGGGGCAGGAAAAGGAAATCCCCATTTCCCGCACGGCACCGAAATCATTAATAAATCTCGGGAACGTGCGGCAGGTATAAGGCGTATGCTCCTGACCGATAGCTATGTGCATATCGCAAAGATTATCAGTATTCAAAAACGGGCATCTTTTGTTCTGCGTTAATCTAAAAACGGTATTTCCGAATTCATCTTTGCTTAAGACGGAATCTATCCTTTTTCTGAATTCACCGTTTAAAGTATTGTAATAAGCAAGGGAATCACTGTCCGCATCGACCTCCCAGCCCTGACAGCAGGAATCCGGGCAGTCCCCCGCTATGCACTTAAAATCTTTGTAAAACGAAGGAGTTATAAGCTTCATAATACCCTCTCTGTCTGTAAAAATTAAAAAAGGAAACACCGCAAATGCGGTATTTCCCTTTTTGGTGCGAGAGACGGGACTTGAACCCGTACGAGTCGCCCCACACGCCCCTCAAACGTGCGCGTCTGCCGATTCCGCCACTCTCGCTCACAACGATAGAGATTATATCAGATAAATTATACGTTGTCAATATCAATTTTGAAAATTTTTAAAATATCTTCCGGCTCATTTACGATTATGTCCGCACCGGCGTCCATAAGGTTCTGCACTGTTCTGAACCCCCAGGATACGCCGATACAGGGGCAGCCAAGATTATGCGCCGATTCCATATCCACATCGCTGTCCCCTACCCAAACGGCATTTTCCGGCTTTAGAGTCAATGCGGAAAGGATCTCACGCGGAACCTGCGGATCGGGCTTTTTCGGTTTTGTGTCCAGAGCGCCCTGAACGACGTCAAAGACGCCATCCTTAAACAACGCGCTCACCATTCCTTTTGCGGCAATATCCGGCTTATTGGTACATACCACAAGTATTTTACCGGCATTTTTTAATTTGGAAAGCACATTTTCCATGCCGCCATAAGCATGCGCATGATCGAGTTTAATTTTATTATATATTACTTTAAATTCCTCATACGCTTTATCAAGCGCAGCGCCTTCAAGCTTGCCGTCAAACGCTCGTTGCACAAGCAGCTTTGCGCCGTTTCCCACAAAATTTTTATAATCATCAACCGTCCATGCCGGGCTGATTCCGTAAGAACCAAGCAGTTTATCACATGCCAAGCCGAGATCGTCTATTGTATTGACCAGCGTACCGTCCAGATCAAAAATGATACATTTGGCAGCGCAGACTACAGAGAAAGCCGATTCAATATCACAAGCAGAATTAAGCCGTATGGTCCGTTTCATACACATCACTCAAGTCTTCAAATTTCTTTTTCCTTGAATCAAAAATGAGCTTTGCCGCAACGCAGAGCACAGCGGCGCCCACCACGGCAGCAAATACGATATATATATTTCTCTCTTCCGCTTCGCTGTTTGCAGAAAGGCGTCCGCTTTTTACCTTCGTCCACAGATCTGCCTGCAATTCAAGAATGTTTTGCGGAAGATTGCCGAAATACTGCCCGTTCGGCAGCTGCTCGGGATAAACAGCTTCATTCTGGTATAAAGAATGCTCCTCATTTTCCCTTACGGTTATATTCGGGGAAGCATAATAAATATATTCCGCGTTCTCCAGCGCTACCTGCGGCTCATGCATAAAATTGATAAACGCTTCAGCACCTTCTTTGTTTTGAGCGCATTTCGGTATGCAAAATGCGTCATAGAATATATTGACGCCCTCTTCCGGGAAAGCATAAGCAAGGTCCGGGTTATTTTCATTCATCAGAACATAGTCGCCCGCATAATAGGTTGCAAAAGCATATTCGCCGCTTTCCATCAGGTTAAAGACCTCGTCCATAACATAAACGGGGCTGACTTTATCCCGCTGTTCGGCAAGAAGCTCGGCAGCCGCATTCCAGTCGCTTTCATTTGCAGTGTTAAAATCCTGCCCTAAAAGCGCCTGCGCAATGGCAAAGGCGTCTCTTGAATTATTGAACATCAGCACCTTGCCTTTATATTGCTCATCCCATAAAACGCTCCAGCTTGTAGGAGCTTCGTCAACAAGAGTCGTATTATATATAAGCGCTGTGGTACCCACATTATAGCAAAGCGAATACTTTTGCTCCGGATCAAAGAAAAGATTCTGGAACTCATCGGCTATCAATGCCCTGTTTGGAATATTATTCCAATCGATCTCCAACAGCATATCTTCATCAATCAATCGCTCTATCATATAATCGCTCGGGACGATCACATCATAAGAAACACCGCCGCCAGCAAGCTTGGAATACATATTTTCATTTGATTCAAAATTTGTATAATTCACGGTTGCTCCTGTCAAACGCTCAAATTCAGAAACAACGTCCATTGAGCCTTCGGCGCCGTCGGATATATATTCACCCCAGTTATAGACATTTACAGTTGTGCCTTGAAGACCCAGTCCCGCATAATACGCAATCTGTTCCTGCGTAAATACCTCTTCATCGGCAAATGCGGTTACTGAAACAGGAGCCCAGCAGAGCAAAAGGCAAAGTATAAAAATTACAGATCTTTTCATTTCTTATCACGCTTACCCTTTTCAGCCTTATTTTGCGCAACATTGAGCAAAATGAGCAAAACAAGGATAACGATGAACATGAGCATGGACAGCGCATACATATCCGGCTTTACACGCTTTTTTGTAAGCGAAAAAATATAGATAGGCAATGTTTGAAAACTCGGCCCGTTCGTAAAATAAGAAATAATGAAATCGTCCAGCGACAGGGTAAAGCTCATAACAAGGCCCGTAATAATTCCGCTCATAATGTTTGGCAGAACCACCTTGAAGAAAGCCTTAACAGGCTTGCAGCCGAGATCGACGGCGGCTTCATAGATATTGATATCAAACTGCCTTAATTTTGGCAGAACGTTCAAAACAACATATGGCAGGCAGAAAGTTACGTGCGCGATGAGAAGCGACCAGAAATTGAGCGAATCCGTCATATTTAACAGAGCGCCGACAAACACAAAAAGAAGCATCATGGATATGCCCGTAACGATCTCCGGATTCATCATAGGCACATTGGTAACGGTCATCACAACGCTTTTGATCCTCTTGCTTCTGTAATTGTAAATGCCAACCGCTGCCATCGTTCCGATAACGGTTGATAGGATACAGGACACAACGGCAAGAATGATCGTGTTTTTCAGAGCGTCCATAGCGGCGGAATTATGAAACATTTCGCGCCACCACTTCAGCGAGAAATCCGTAAATTCATATGTGCTTGCGCTTTCATTGAACGAAAACACGGCCATAACGGCAATGGGAGCATACAGAAAAATAAAGACCAGCGCCATATAAAATTTTGAGGCAGGTGAAAGTGATTTCTTTTTCATATTACGACTCCCCCTTCCGATTCGCTGTCCGCGCCAAGATAATTCATAACGCCGAGGCAAATAAGTATAAGCACCATAAGAACAAGCGAAAGGCTTGCACCCAGATTGTAATTATTGGCTGCTTGGAACTGTGTTTCAATAATGTCACCTATCAAAACGATCTGACCGCCGCCGAGCTTCTGTGTGATATAAAATGTAGACACACAGGGAACAAAGACCATGGTGATGCCGCTTAAGACGCCGGGAAGCGAAAGCGGAATAATGACCTTTTTCATGATCTGGAATCTGTTTGAGCCAAGATCCTGCGCGGCCTCAATCAGAGAATTATCCATTTTGGAAAGAACGGAAAATATGGGCAGAATCATATAAGGCAAAAAGTTATATACCATCCCGAGAATGACCGCTCCGCCGGTATTGATGAGCTGAACGCTTTCCAGCCCTATGGCATTCAAAAAGCTGTTGATGATACCGGTATCGCCCAAGATCGTCATCCAGGAATATGTTCTGATAAGAAAATTCATCCACATTGGCAGCATGACCAAAAGCACCATGATGCTTTGCGTGCTGAGCTTTAATTTGCTCAGAAAATATGCAAAAGGATAGGCAATAACCAGGCAGATTGCCGTTGCGGCAATGCCGTAAAGTATTGAAAGCAAGATGGTAGAGGTGTAATCGGGAATAGCGGCTATATTCTCTAAAGTAAAGACACCCGTGTTATCCGTAAAAGCATAATAGACCACCATGATAAGCGGCGCGATGATAAACAAGACGGACCAAAGAATATACGGCTTATCAACCAGCTTACGAGTCAGACTTTTATTCATTGGAGCCCTCCCACTCATAATCAGCGTCGTTGATATGATCGAACTCGTCGGAAAAGGAGGAATAGTCTCCGAATTCACCGCTGTATTCGCTGCGCTTCATAACGTGGATGGAATCCGCGTCGATATACATACCTATCGTTTCACCGATCTTATGGTATTCCGTTGTCTGCACGAGCCAGATAAACCCGCCTACATCAACAAACGTTTCAAAAAACGTGCCCTTAAACACAACATCCGTAACAACGCCGGGAAGCGTATCCTTTTCGCCCACTTTTTTAATAAGAATATCCTCTGGGCGGATAACGGCCTCCACACGCTCATTTGGAGCAAAGCCCTTGTCAAGGCAGTCGAACGTAACGCCGGAGATTTTAACGTAATAATCCTTTATCATAACGGCGTCAACGATATTAGACTCGCCGATGAAGTCGGCAACAAAAGCGTTTACGGGTTCGTTATATATATCCTCAGGCGTACCGATCTGCTGGATTCTGCCCTTGTCCATGACAACGACTCTGTCGCTCATGGAAAGCGCCTCTTCCTGGTCGTGCGTTACATATATAAACGTAATGCCCAGCCGCTTTTGAATCGCCTTGAGCTCTTTTTGCATGTCTTTCCTGAGTTTCAGATCGAGGGCGCCCAAAGGCTCGTCCAGCAAAAGCACATGCGGTTTGTTGGCAAGCGCCCTTGCGATGGCAACACGCTGCTGCTGACCGCCGGAAAGGCTGTCTATCGATCTTTTTTCAAAGCCTTTGAGATTAACGAGCTCCAGCATCTCCGCTACGGTCTTTCTGATCTCAGGCTTGCTCATCTTCTGAATCTCAGGCCCGAAAGCAACATTTTCAAATACATTTAAATGCGAAAAAAGAGCATAGCGCTGGAAGATCGTGTTAACCTTTCTTTTATGAGGAGGAATATTGTTTATGACTTTCCCCTCAAACACGATCTCGCCCTCGTTCGGCTCAACAAAACCGGCAATGCAGCGAAGCGTTGTTGTTTTGCCGCAGCCCGACGGCCCAAGCAGCGTTATGAACTCTTTTTTATTAATAGACAGATTCAGTTCATCTAAAATTACATTCTCTCCGTACTTAACGGTAATCCCTTTAAGATCAATGATTTTTTCCAATTATGCACTTCCTCTTTGTAACCCGATTTAACGCATAAAGCGTTATTGAGATAACTATATCAAATTCGCGGAAAATGTCAATATATTCAGAATATTTTTTTTAAAATTTCTTCACCGTTTGCAACTTTATTAACGGTATCCGCCACAAGTGAAAAATCACAGACCATGGATTTGGTTTTATGAATACAGTCATCCATACCGAAAGGAATAAAATAATAATTTTTATAATTCATAAGATTACCGATATTTTTAGCTGCTGCGCCAAGCGCGTCATTCGTGGAAACGCCCAAAATAACGGGCCTTGAATTGCGCAAATGGCTTTTTGCTGCCATGGTAACAGATGTATCCGCAATTCCGCTTGCAAGCTTTGCAAGCGTGTTGCCCGTGCAGGGAACGATGCAAAGTATATCAAACATTTTTTTAGGCCCTATCGGCTCCGCCTGCTCTATTTTGTGAATAATAGGATTTCCCGTGATCTGCATGATCTCTTTTTGAAAATCGGCGGCGTCACCGAATCGGGTATCCGTATTATAAGCGGTCTCACTCATGATCGGGTAAACATCATATCCTAACGCAACAAGTTCGCGCAGCGCCGCCAATGATTTTGAAAATGTGCAGAACGAACCTGTTAAAGCGTAACCTATTTTCAAAGTTTTTCCTCCTTTATAATATTCATTACTGCTTCACCGATGATCTCCCCTGCTGTTCTCTGTGTGTAGACAGACGGCATCCCTTTGCCGTTTATAAGGCGTATGCCGAGGCTTTTTGCAACCAGAGTATCAACTCCGCCGGGGAAAGAAGCAAGATCCAGAATCATAACGCCGCTTTGACATGCTTTAAGTTCATCTTTGGTTAAAACGATGTGCGGCACTGTATTTATGATAATATCAAAATCGTTTTGTTTTTTCAGCTGTTCAAAATCTATATGTCTGCAGCCGTCAAAGCGCTCCTGTGCCTTAGACGCTTCGCTGCGGGAGCATACGGTTATGTCTGCGCCGTATGCGTTCAGAAGCTTATGCAGCGCTTTTCCGATTCTGCCGTAACCGATTATAAGTATCCTCCTGTAAGTAAGTGAATAATCGGTATTCTCTTCAAGAAGCGTGACCGCGCCTTCGGCAGTTAAAAAAGCGTTTTTCAAAACATAAGCTTCATTCTTCATATAATCATAGCCGTTTTCGTATTCGCCTTTACCGAAAAAAACCGTTTTGCCCTTTGCGGCTTTCAACATTTCTGTTTTAACGGGTACCGGAAGCAGTACAAAATCGCATTCGGAAATATCTTCTGTGTACCGAAAGCCATGCTTTTCAAGATATTCAGCGGCATAAAGCATCCTTTTATCCTGCGTATACGGCACGGAAAATGAAACGAGCTTCATATGATCACTCCCATCACCTCATATTATGCTTGAAATATTTTGATGTTAACGAAGTTTTAGTGTTTATTTTTTGTAATAATAGTTGTATAATAAAGTAAATCACAAAACGGAGGAATAACCGCTTGAAAAATATTGATGAATTACTGAAAAGCGTTAAAAACGTGCATTTCATAGGAATAGGCGGCGCAGGAATGTGCCCGCTTGCGGAAATATTGCTGTCTTTAGGATACAGGGTAACAGGCTCGGATAATAATGATACGGAAACCTTCAGACGCGTTGAAAAAGAGGGCGCAAAGGTCTATCTTGGCCAGAAAAAGGAAAATATCAGTGCAGATACACAGCTTGTAATTTACACAAACGCAATACTGAAAGGCAACGAAGAACTTGAATATGCAAAGGAGAATTACCCCTGCTTTGAAAGAGCGGAGCTTTTGGGAGCGGTAAGCCGCGTATACAACAACTGCATAGGCGTTTGCGGAACGCACGGCAAAACGACCACCACAAGTATGATAACGGAGGCTCTGCTGGACAGCGGACTTGATCCCAGCGCTGTAATAGGCGGAAAACTGCCCCGTATAGACGCATACGGCAGAGTGGGTAAAAGCGAAAATTTTGTTTGCGAATCCTGCGAATTCAACAATACTTTTCTGCATATGAACCCGGATATGGCGGTTGTATTAAACGTGGACGAGGATCATCTTGATTTCTTCGGAAATCTTGAAAATATAAAAAAATCATTCCGTCAGTTCTGTGAAAACACAACAAGAACGATCATTTATAACGGCGATGACGCCAATACGGTGGATATGCTTAAAGGAATAAACGGCAAAAAACTGATATCCTACGGCGTGAACGAAAGCAATGATTACATTGCAAAAAATATAGAAATTCCCGGCGGCTTCCGTATAGAATATGATATTTTTAAAGGAAAAGAATTTGTTACCCACATTACGCTCTCCGTGCCCGGCGAACACAATGTTTTGAATTCGCTTGCCGCATTCATTGCATGTGTGGAAAGCGGCGCGGATATAGAAAAAATCAAGGAATCGCTCTTTGAATTTCACGGCGCCGGCAGAAGATTTGAGCTTCGCGGCACATTTAAGGGCATTACCTTGGCAGACGATTATGCGCATCATCCCAAGGAGATTGAAGTTACACTGAAAGCCGCCATGAAGATGGACTACAAGCGCGTTTGGGCAGTCCACCAGCCTTTTACTTTCACGAGAACAGCAAAGTTCCTTGACGAATTTGCAAGAGTGCTGCAGATCGCTGATAAATGCGTAATTTCCGAGATCATGGGAAGCAGAGAGGTCAACACGATCGGAATCAAAGCAAGCGACCTATCCTCAAAGATCCCCGGCTGTATCCAAATCAATAAGCTGGAGGATATTGCGCAATACCTTGCTGAAAACTGCAAAGAGGGCGATCTTGTTATAACGCTCGGCTGCGGAGATGTATACAAGGTTACCAGAATGCTGGAAAAATTACTTTCTAAATAAAAATAAAAATTGGGCGGCCGTAAAGCGGCC
>URED01000010.1 GCA_900546785.1 uncultured Oscillospiraceae bacterium
GGGCAACTCTGCTGTTTATTATGCAGATGTTCAGTCCTTCGATTACGACGCTTAAATCAATATTATAGATTAGGGAAGGGGAGCGAGCGCTCCCTTTCTTTTTGTCAAATAGCTGTTGACAAATTCGGATCTTTATATTATAATCTTAACAATAAATCAAACACGTTGACGGGAACAAAAATCGCGATCCCCCTTTTTTCAGAGAAATGCCGGTCGGTGCAAGGCATCAAAAAGAATTCGCGTAATATCCTCCCTGAGTGGTCGTGCAGAACTCTCAGTAAGCACGGACGGCGGCAACCGTTATAATTGCAGCGAATGTCTGTTCGCATAAGTGCATCTTTTCAGATGAATAAGAGTGGTACCACGGTAATCATTATCGCCTCTTTGCTTTGCAAAGAGGCGTTTTTTAATGTAATATCAGCGTTATAAGCAAGAGAGGAGCAATTTTATGCAAAACTGTGTAGAGATACGCTGGCACGGCAGGGGCGGCCAGGGCGCAAAAACAGCCGCCCTCTTACTTGCCGATGTTGCTTTTAAAACGGGTAAATATGTGCAGGGCTTTCCCGAATACGGTCCGGAAAGAATGGGCGCGCCGATCACGGCATATAACCGCATAAGTCCTGTGCCGATAAGGGTACATTCCAATATCTATCATCCTGATTTTGTTGTGGTGGTAGATGAAGGTTTGCTTGATACCGTTCATGTAACGGACGGTCTTTCCGAAAACGGCGCAATCCTCATCAATACGGCAAAAGATAAATCGGAGCTTGCTGATAAGCTGCACGGCTATAAAGGAGCTGTTTATACGATAGACGCTAAAAAAGTTTCAAAAGCATGTCTTGGCAGATACTTCCCGAATACGCCTATGCTTGCAGGTATTGTTAAGGTTTCCGGCGTTATGGACTGGAATGAATTTTATAACGAGATGAGAGCGTCGTTTTTACATAAATTTTCATCTAAGCCGGAGGTTATTGACGGCAATATGAATGCGCTTAAAATGGCGTTTGATGAAGTGAGATAGGAGGGGGTTTATACATGAAGTCTGATGTGAATAAATTAGGCCTTGACTGCAAATGGCAGGATCTTACCGAAGGCATGCAGATCTACGGGGAAGCAACCTCCGTTGATTTCCATACCGGCGAATGGACTTCGGTAAAACCGGAGCTCCATGAGGAGCTTTGTGTTCACTGTCTGATGTGCGTTCCTGTCTGCCCGGACAGCGTTATTCCTGTTGTAAACGGCAAAAGAGGCGCGTTTGATTATGACCATTGCAAGGGCTGCGGCATATGCGTTAAGGCGTGCCACACCGACGCAATCACGATGAAAGGAGTAAAGTAATATGGCAAGAAAAGACCGTTTAAGCGGCAATGAAGCCGTTGCAGAAGCGCTGCGCCAGATAAATCCGGACGTTATGGCGGCGTTTCCTATTACTCCGTCCACCGAGATTCCGCAGTATTTTTCCAAGCTCGTTGCCAACGGGCAGGTCGATTCTGAATTTATTCCTGTTGAATCCGAGCACTCGGCGATGTCCGCGGTTATCGGTGCAGAGGCCGCAGGCGCCCGCTCCGTTACGGCTACTTCTTCGGCAGGCATGGCGCTTATGTGGGAGGAGCTCTATCTTGCGGCTTCCAACAGATTGCCCTGCGTTTTAACGCTTGTAAACAGAGCGCTTTCAGGCCCCATCAACATCAACTGCGACCACAGTGATTCCATGGGCGCGCGCGATTCGGGCTGGATCCAGATTTATGCGGAGAACAATCAAGAAGTCTATGATAATCTTGTTATGGCCTACAGAATCGGAGAACATAAAGACGTTCGTCTGCCTGTCATGATCTGCCAGGACGGATTTATCACTTCCCATGCCGTTGAAAATATAGAACTTCTTGAAGATGATGATGTCAAGAATTTCGTTGGCGAATATAAGCCGGAAAATTATCTTTTAAACCCGGAATGTCCTATGGCTGTCGGTCCTTACAGCGTTACAAATTACTATTTTGAAGCAAAAAGGGCGCAGGCGGAGGCTCTGAAACACGCAAAGCAGGTGACGCTTGACGTTGCTGCAGAATATGAAAAGATCAGCGGCAGAAAATACGGTCTGTTTGAAGAATACAGAATGGATGATGCAGAACTGGCCGTTGTTATAATCGGTTCGGCTGCGGGTACAACAAAAGAAGCCGTAGATCAGCTCAGAGAAGAGGGCAAAAAGGTTGGCTTAATCAAAATACGCCTGTTCAGACCGTTCCCGGCAAGCGAGATCGCAGAAAGTCTTAAAAAGTGCTGCGCCGTTGCGGTTATGGACAGAACCGAAAGTTTTAATGATAACTGCGGTCCTCTCGGCGCGGAAGTTACCACCGCGCTTTACAGAGCGAATGCCGATACGCTTGTTTTGAATTATGTTTACGGTCTCGGCGGCAGAGATGTGCGTGTGGACGATATGAAAGGCGTGTATGCCGAGCTTGAAAATACAGCCGAAAGCGGCTCGGTCGATGAGCCTTACCGCTATATGGGCGTAAGAGAGTAAGGAGGCGGTTTTATGTATAATTTCAAAGAATTTGTCGGCAGGGAAGACCGTCTCGCAGGCGGGCATAGAATGTGCGCGGGCTGCGGCGGCACAATCGCTGTCAGAAACGTTTTAAAAGCGGTCAAACCCGGTGATAAGGCAGTTGTCGGCAATGCAACGGGCTGCCTTGAGGTCTCATCGTTCCTCTATCCGTATACAGCTTATAAAGACAGCTATATACATAACGCTTTTGAGAATGCCGGCGCCACAATGGCCGGTGTAGAAGCGGCTTATAACGTGTTCAAGCGCAAGGGCAAACTTGACGAAACCTATAAATTTATTACGTTCGGCGGTGACGGCGGCACGTATGATATCGGTTTTCAGTCCCTGTCCGGCGCCATGGAAAGAGGGCATGATATGGTCTACGTTTGCTACGATAACGGCGCGTATATGAATACCGGTATTCAGCGTTCTTCTGCAACCCCCATGTTTGCTGATACCACGACTACGCCCGTGGGTAAGGAATCAAACGGTAAGCCGCAGTATAGAAAAGACCTTGCCGCGATCATTGCCGAGCATCAGGTGCCCTATGTTGCGCAAACCACTTTTGTACAGAATTTTAAGGATCTTCATATTAAAGCGGAAAAGGCGATCTACACAAAAGGTCCCGCTTTTCTGAATATTATGGCGCCCTGTCCGCGCGGCTGGCGCTATAATACATGGGATATTATGGAGATCTGCAAGCTTGCTGTAGAAACACGCTACTGGCCTTTGTTCGAGGTCAAAGACGGCGTCTGGACTCTGAACTACGAGCCGAGAAAGTATGTTCCTATTGAGGAATGGCTTGTTAAACAGGGCAGATTCAAACATATGTTTAAGCCTGAAAACGAGTGGATGATAGAAGCGTTCCAAAAAGAGGTAGACCGCCGCTGGGATGAGCTTCTGAACCGCTGCACCCGCCATATGGGCGCATAAAATGATCCTCCGATCACTCGGAGGATTCAGACTGTCGATAAAGTCGGCTGAACCGCGCGACATATGCTTTACATATTCAAAACGGCAAAAATAACAAACCGTAGAATAGCAACTTAATTGTAAACAAATAAATACGTTTGAAAACAGTTAAATGCCGCATGAAACAAGTGTTCTTGCGGCATTTGCGCTTTTCGCCTTTCGCTCGGAGGATTTTTCTTTTCACAGCTTTGCACTTTTTCGATAATATGTTATGCTTGAATTGGTTTACTAAATGTTTTTTGAGGAGCAGCCGTATGGATAGAAGACTCGTTGAAACAATAAAAGCATCAACAGTAATCATGTTCCACAATTTTTACGTTACGCTTGTAACATGCGATATGGACTATGTATTATGCGATATGCCTGTTTGGAAGCATTGTTATCATACGCTTCATTCGTGTGATCAGTGGTACATAAATCCTTTGGATTATGAAGAACCGCCGTTTCATGAAGACGGGCTTAACAGTCTTGATTATCTCGGCACAAAAGTTTTATCTCGGCAGGAATTGCTTGATTATTTTGAAAAAGTAAGATCCAAGATCATGCGTTATCTGGATAGCCTTAACGATTCCGATTTATATGAAAATCCGGCAGGTTATAAGCATAACAGGCTGGAATGTATAATAGGGCAGATGCGGCATTTCTACGCACATCTCGGTAATATAAACGCCACAACGATTATGGAGACCGGCAAATGGCCAAGGGTGGTCGGTATGTCGGGTCTTGAAAAAGGGCTTGATAAAAACGATCTTTATGAGGAGTAATTATGCCGAATACGATTGAGGGTTGCAGAAATCGGATTCACCTATTTGTCAGATATATCAATGCTGTTTTTTTAATCACCTTATTTTCGAAAAAGAGTAAAACAGGCTCGTAAAAAATGCTCCCGACAGAGTTTTTTCAACTGCCGGGAGCATTTTTCATTTTTTCTTTTTCACGGGTCTGCACCATTGCCTTGAACCGCAATGGGGGCAGTAAAGTTTTTTGACATCGCCGCCGTTTATGCCGAAAAGCTTTTCCTTTACACTTGGGCTGAATACGGTTTGGCACTTATTACATCTGTAATTATATTTGATAACGGATTTTATCAGAAAATAAAGCACTTCCATAATTATTATTGCAAGAATAATATAAAAGAGCCACATGACCTGTGCTGCTGCCGCAATTACCATAATAACGATTTCAAAAAGAAACAGCAGTGAATATGTAATTATACTGTTTTTCATAACTTTTCCTTCTTTATCCGACGCCTTTCTGCGCTAAACTGACGGGAATCGAACACAATAGGGTTTTAAGCAGCTGATTAGCGTGCGTACTGCGTCAAAAATCTCGGTATACTGCAGTATAGCTGTCGAGCTTGACTCCCGTTCGCTTACATTTGGAATCTTCTTACATACTCTTCTATGCAGGTTTGAATGATCTCCTCCGCCGCTTCACGGTTTTGGTATTCGTTAACAGTGGTGGGCTTATCATTTTCGAGTATCTTGTAGACTTCGAAGAAATGTCTTATCTCGTCGAATCTGTGCTTTGGCAGCTCGCTGATATCCGTGTAGCAGTTATAGTTCGGGTCGTTAACGGGCACGGCGATGATCTTTTCATCTTTGCTGCCGCTGTCATCCATGATAAGAACGCCTATCGGAGAGCATTCCACGATCGTCATGGGCTGTATCTTTTCACTGCAAAGCACAAGTACGTCCAGCGGGTCTTTATCGCTTGCGTAAGTGCGTGGAATAAAACCGTAGTTTGCAGGGTAGTGCGTGGAGGTGAAAAGCACCCTGTCAAGCTTCAGCATACCGGTCTCCTTGTCAAGCTCGTATTTGTTTTTGCCGCCCTTGGGAATTTCTATGACGGCATAAAACCTGTTTTTCTTGATCCTTTTGGGGCTTATATTGTGCCAAATGTTCATAAGAACGCCTCCTTGGTATTATTAAATTAATTTTAACATTAATTTCGCAAAATTACAATATGCTTTATATTTTTGTTGAATCAGTAAAAATTATGCTTTATAATATCTCATAACAGATGTTAAAGGTATCGTAATGAATATGAAAAATAAGACCGCTACAATTCAATACGCTTTCAAAAAATCACTTCCTGTGTTATTCGGATATCTTTTCCTCGGCAGTGCATTCGGTATCATGCTTTATGATGCCGGATATAACTGGCCGTGGGCTGCTTTTATTTCCGTGGTGGTTTTTGCCGGTTCCGGTCAGTTTTTGCTGGTTTCACTGCTGTCTTCGGCAGCAAGTATTCCTACCGTGGCTTTTATGACGCTGTTTATCAATTCCCGCCATATGTTTTACGGTCTTTCCCTTATAGACAAGTTCAAGGCGGGCGGCTGGCGTTATCCTTTTATGATATTTTCACTTACAGATGAAACATATTCCGTTAATGTTTCTATCCAATCCGTGCCCAAAGATGTGGATGAGCCGCATGCGCGTTATCTGATAGGTGAGCTGGATCATATTTACTGGATATTAGGCTCGGTTCTGGGTTCTCTTCTCGGTCAGAGCCTTCCGGTTGATTTTACGGGGATCGATTTTTCCATGACTGCGCTTTTTACGGTGATCTTTATCGATCTTTTAATCGATACCAAAAACCGAATATGCGGCGCGGTCGGTATTTTCTGCGCTTTTATATGTCTTATGATATTCGGTGCGGATAATTTCCTGCTTCCGGCGCTTGTGCTTACGGTTATATTGCTTGTGAGCGCAAGACCGTTTCTTGGCAAAAAGGAGGTAGCCGAATGATGCCGCTTTCCGTAAAAGACACGCTTGCAGTTGTTGCCGTGGCAGCCGTCTGCACCTTTGCTACACGCCTTGTGCCGTTTGTGCTGTTCAGCGGTAAAAAGGAACCGCCAAAATTCGTTCGCTATCTCGGTTCCGTTCTTCCTGTTGCCATTATCGGCGTTTTGATCGTCTACGGTGTGGGCGATGTACGCCAGACAGGCGTAAGCGAACTTGTGCCGAAGCTGATTGCCGTTGGCGCAACCGCGCTCGTTCATCTGTGGAAAAGAAATACTTTGCTGAGCATTGCCGTGGGAACGATAGGGTACATGCTGTTAATAAATTTTGTATTTTAGTTCCTTGACCACAGATCATATTTATTATAAAATAAATTTAAGCTATAACAGTCAAAATTTTCAAGGAGAGGATCTTATGCCGTTTGTCAATGTAAACACCAATACTTCTATAACAAAAGAGCAGGAAACAGCTGTTAAGACACGTCTCGGCTCGGCTATTGAAAATCTCGGCAAAACAGAAAGCTGGCTGATGATCGGCTTTCACTCCGATATGCCGATGTACTTTAAAGGAGACGATGCGCCCTGCGCTTTCGTGGATATTTCCGTTTTCGGCCAGTCCACAGACGCGCAGTGTGAAAAAATGACCGCGGCTGTTTGCGAGATTATGGAAACGGAACTGAACATACCGCCGTCCAGAACCTACGTTAAATATTCCGACACTTCCCAGTGGGGCTGGAACAATACGAATTTTTAGGAGCTGCCATGACACTTCAGCAAATTATAGACGAAAGCAATCATATCGTCTTCTTCGGCGGCGCGGGAGTTTCAACGGAAAGCGGAATTCCCGATTTCCGCTCTGTGGACGGGCTTTATAACCAAAAGTATAAATATCCTCCGGAGGAGATCCTTTCGGATTCTTTCTTCACCGCCTTTACAGATGAATTCTATGATTTTTACCGGGATAAAATGCTTTGCCTGGACGCCGAACCGAACGCGGCGCATTATAAGCTGGCGCAGCTGGAAAAAGCCGGCAAGCTAAAGGCTGTTGTTACGCAGAATATTGACGGACTTCACCAAAAGGCAGGCAGTAAAAATGTTTATGAGCTTCACGGCACGATCTGGAAAAATCATTGTGAAAACTGTAAAAAAGCGTTTTCTGCCGAATATGTCAGGGACTGCGAGGGCGTGCCGCACTGCGATTCCTGCGGGGGCGTGATCGCGCCGAATGTTGTGCTTTACGGCCAAAGTCTGGATTTTCAGACCATAAACGGCGCCGTTGCCGCAATCGCAAACGCGGATTGCCTTATCGTTGCAGGCACAAGCCTTGCCGTTTATCCTGCCGCCGGATTTATAGACTATTTTAAAGGCAGGCATTTTGTTCTTATAAACAAAACGCCGACTCCTGCCGATTCCAAGGCGGAGCTTGTAATACACGGCAGTGTTGGGGAAGTGCTGTCAAAAATCGTTGTAAACGGGTGATATCATGAAAAAGATTCTTACTGTATTATGTGCTGCCGTGCTGATTGTAGGCGCGCTTTCCGGCTGTTCTCGCGGTTCTGCCGAAAGCGCCGGATTTACGCTTTCGTTTACGTATGATACCCATTATGCGGATTACGGAGAAGATGTTGTGGAAGTCTATGAGCAGCTTTGCCGGGCCGTTATGGACGGGGAAACAAGCGTATCTGTAAATAATCAGCATTATGACGCCGCAAGCCGTCTGTTTTATGTAAGCTTCCCGCTTTCACGGCTTGTAAGCAGTATCAATATGAATTCTGACGGCAGCCTGCGTATTTCCTATACGCAAACTGCTTCTCAGCATCTTAAGCTTGTTGAAGAATTTACGGATGAAGTGTATTCCGTACTGAATGAATGCGGTTATCCCGAAGTTACGGGAAACGAGCTTTTGCTTAATATCTATAGCTATGTGGCGCAGAATGTAACGCTTGATCTTGATTATTCAACTGCATACGATGCGTTTGTTCAGGGCGTCGGTTCTTCATCGTCCTATGAATCCATGTTCCGTTATCTTGTTCAGCAGGCGGGCTTTTCTGCTTCCAGAGTTTACGGAGTAGCGTTTGACGGCACACATTTTCTTACAGAAGTTGTATTGGACGGTGAACTGTATTATTTTGATCCGTGCGCTGAAAATTCCTATTCGGGCGGAGAGGGGCTTTCCTATTTCGGGCTTGGCGTGATCGGGCTTCAACAGATGGGGCTCGGCGCCGACGTTTCTTATTCCGATGATACCGTCATACCTTTCAGCTCGGATTCCGGCAGATTCGACGCGCTGTTTCAAACCGTTTCCTATACATATGCAGACGGCGTTATCACAGCAACCAAATCCGGCGGGAATATTGTTGAAATTGCACTAAATAATGCTTAATAATTCACCATGAATTCTCGCTCATTGTTAAATATGCACAAATCTAATTGTAAACTATTTGTTAACTAATACGCTTATGTGTTGACTTTTATATGTGTCTGAATATAATGTACTTGCAATGCGGAAAGCACTGCAAATATTATTTTTTCGGAGGCGTATGAATATGTTCAAACTTCTTATGAAATGTGCCAAAATTCTTGCTGCCGGTGAGATCGCATATTTTGAAAAATAATACTCCGGCATGATTTTGACGCACTGCCCGAGGCTGTAAAGCCTCGGGCTTTTTGTATATGAACTTCTGAAATAAATAATGATGAAAACTCGCAATATAGATAATTTTTTAGATTTTAATTAAATTTTGTTGCTAATCGGTATAAATTATGTTAAAATTGAACATAGTGTGCATTGATTTTGCAGCACAGATTTTTAAGGGGTGATCAAATGGCAGGTTCTAGTGCCGGAATCAAGGAAAAAATCGGAGGTATTATAAATAACGTCCGATACTATTGGAGCGAACCTCCGAGAGGCAGGTATATGACCTTTAAGGAGATCGTATCTTATGCCGGCGGCGGTATAGGCTGTTACTTTATTATACTTTTCGGTACGCAGCTTTCCGTTTCCACAACCAATATGATCGTTGGCGGCGCAATCGGTATCGGTCCTACCGATATGTATATCCTTTACATCATCTCTACGCTTGCAGGCATACCGCTTACAGGTGTACGAGCAAATATGGTAGATAATACCCGAGGGCGGGGCGGTAAATACAGACCGTATCTTATAAGCATCGGAATTCCTACGATCATATGCGCGCTCGCGTATGTATATTTCCCGTATGACAGCCTTGAAACACTTGTAACCGGCACCATTTTCGGCAGGCAGTCCTATTATGTTTTAAAATGCGCGGTCGTTTTAGTGTTTAACCTGCTGCTTACCTTTTTCTATTCATTCTTTAATGACGCTTATACGAATCTGATTCATGTTCTTTCCCCGAATACGCAGGAAAGAACGGATGTTTTGGCAATCAAATCCGTTGTTTATTCACTGGCGCCTTCCATTTCTAATATCGTTTTGCCGCTTGTTGCGCAGATCTTTACAAATGATGATCTTTACGATATCAATGTTTACAGGATCGCTTATCCCATTTATGCTGCGGTCGGTATTATCGGCACGGTCATCGTTTATGCCAACACGCAGGAAAAGATCGTTCAGGCAAAAACGCATACCATCCAGATCGGTTTCTGGGATTCTTTAAAAGAAGTTGCAAAAAATAAGTATTTCTGGATCATTTCTCTTGCCGGCTGGCTCGGATTCCTTGAAGGGGCTTACGGCAATATCCTTACCTGGTCTTATACATACGGCCACACCGCAACCGGCTCTGAATTTGCTCTGATTCAGACTTTGACGGGCAATGCCTCGCTCTGGGGCATGCTGCTTGCGCCGCTTTGTATCAGAAAATGGGGCAAAAAGAAAGTCCTCATAGGTATCAATACGCTGAATGTATTGTTTATTCTTGCCATGGGTATTAATATGGACAGCATCTGGTGGCTGTTCATATGCGTATATTTCAACTGGCTCGTAGGCGCGTTTGAGCAGATCACCACGCCCGCAATCCAGGCGGATATCCGTGATTATCAGCAATATAAATCCGGCGAGCGTATAGACGGCATGTTCGCAGCCGTATCCACGATCGGCGGCATCATAACCCTGTTTACTTCCGGCGTGCTTCCGGCAGTTCAGGAGATGTACGGCATCAAAGACGGTAACGGCTATGAAAGCCCGTATGATATTCTGGATGTAACGACCGGTCAGCCCGGCTTGCTTCACGATATGATGCTTGCGCTTATTATAATGGCGGCAGTCGGCGCATTTCTGAATATGGTTCCGTATTTCTTCTATGATTTTACGGAGAAAAAGCAGAAATCCGTTATCCGCGTTCTTCAGGTTCGCTCACTCTTTGAGGATTACGGCAATAACGCGCTGGACAATCATCAGATCGTAGAGGCGATCGACATGGTTGAAGAAGCCAGAGAAATGTCCGTTGCAGACGCAAAAGAAGTTAACAAAGCGGTTTATCTTGATGTCAAAAAGGCATATAAAGAAAAGCTTAAGAGCGAAGCCTATAACAATGCGCTCAATGAGATCAAAGCCAAATATTATGATGAGCTGCGTAAGGCGCAAAACGATGCGCAGCGCAAGCTCCTGAAGAAAGAATATAAAGCGCAGATCAGGGAGTATAAAGATTCTGCCAAGTCCGAATATAAAACAGAGTATAAAGAAGCCCAAAAGGCTTATAAGGACGCTATAGCGTTTAACGAAGAGATCGATATTGCAAAATTCGTATGCGACGAGCTTGATAAATTTGATTCGGATCTGTTCAAATATCAGATCGATGTATATCAGGCGATCTACGAAAACGGCATTGAAGGTCTTGTTGACTCTTCATATGAAGAGCTTAAAAACGAGCTTGCGGCAGCAAAGGCAATGCCTGAACATACGCACGAAGAAAAAGAGATACGCAAATTTGCGATCCAGCTTGCAAAGAAAAAGATCTCGGCTAAAAAAGCGTTTGAAAAGTATTACGGCTCCATCAAAGATTTTGTTGAACCCGATATGGCAGATCTTACGGCTATCTTTGATGAAGAAGACGCTATAGAAGAAAAGGTATTTGAACTTGTTAAGCAAAGAACCGACGCCAAGAAGGCGGATAATAAGGAAGAATACCAAAGGATAAAGGCTGAGATCAAAAAGCTTAACGCCGATCTTAAGGAAGTGCGCGGCAGGGAAAAGAAAAAAATGGACGAATTTGCCCAGTTCAACCGCGCAGCGAAGCCCTATATCGACGCCAGAAAGCTCCTGCTTCAAAAAGAAAATTACGGCCATTTTGAAGAGATTGCGGCTCTGTATGACGAGGCTAAACTCAATGCAGACGCGGAGGACAGAGAGAAAGAGGAACTTGCCGCTCTTAAGCGCAAGGAGCAGGAAGAAGAGCTTGCCGCAAGAAAGGCAGCAAAGGCTCTTAAGAAAGCTCAAAAGGCAGAAAAGAAAGATAATAAAAAATAATTTGTATTTTTTCAATCCGGCTTGCCAAGCAAGCCGGATTTTTTGTCTTTAAATAAACCATTCTCTTTTTTAAGCATATGATGTAGTATGACTTGAAATGGGGTTTTATCTTATGGTTTATTATATAAAAATCGGAAGTATAACAAATGCGCAGCGCGCAAGAAGCGTGCTTCATGCAAAATCGGTAAACGGGCAGATCAGGCGGTTGGAAAATCCCGGTCCCGGCGACAGCTGCGGTTATGTTATCGCTGTGGAAGATGCAGACGAGGCAGTTCGGATATTGAATAAAGCCGGGCTGAGGATCTTGGGGGTGGAAAGGGCATGATCTATTTTGATAACGGAGCAACCTCTTACCCTAAGCCTAAAATAGTAATCCAAAGTGCTTTTAACGCAATATCCAATCTCAGCTTCAATTCCGGAAGGGGCGGATATACGCAGTCCATAAGGGCGGCGGATAAGATATATTCAGTGCGCGAAAAAGCGGCGGATATGTTCGGGCTTGAGCCGCAGAACATAGTTTTTACCAAGAACTGCACGGAAGCCCTCAATATGGCTATAAAAGGCTCCGTATCCAGAGGGGACCATATTATAATTTCCTCGCTGGAGCATAATGCAGTCTGGCGTGTGGTGAATAAGCTGAAAAATGACGGTATTGCCGATTTTGATATTGCCGATTATGACGCGGATAATGATACTTGCGTCTCAAATTTTGTTCGGCTTATCAGAAAGAATACAAGCCTTATCGTATGTATGTCCGCTTCCAATGTTTTCGGCGTTGCGTTTCCGATTGCAAAGATCGGCGCTGCCGCAAAACGGCATAATATAAGATTTATCGTGGACGGAGCGCAGACGGCAGGCCTTATGCCGCTTAATGCGCAAAAGGATGATTTTGATATTCTGTGCGCGCCGGGGCACAAATGCCTTTATGCGCAGATGGGAACAGGTTTTATGGCGGTCAAAGAGGGTATACGCCTTGCCACTTTTGAAGAGGGCGGCACCGGCAGCGAATCGCAAAATGCGCAGCAGCCGGAATTTATGCCGGACCGCTTTGAGGCCGGCACGCTCAACAACAGCGGCATCATCTCTCTTGGCGCGGGTATCGATTTTATAAACAGAAAAGGCATGGGCAATATATACGCGCATGAGATGCGTTTGGCAAGGCTTTTATATGACGGGCTTGATCAGAACGGCAACGCGCATCTTTATACGCCTAGACCGCAAAACGGCAGCTTCGCGCCGATCGTTTCTTTTAATTATAAAGACCATTCAAGCGAAAAGGTTGCGGCGTTTCTTGCGCGCAACGATATTGCCGTTCGCGCAGGGTATCACTGTTCTCCTTTGGCGCATGACTTTTTCGGCACGGCGGACAGAGGCACCGTCAGACTGTGCCCGTCTTATTTCACTACGCAAAGGGATTGTGAAGTTTTTTTGAATACTCTGAAAAAACTTTGATTTTTTCTTTATTATTACGAAAAAATATGCTAAAATTATAATGACATTAATTGAGGAAACGGATGAATTCAAATGCAGGAAAGTATTTCTGAATTTTTTAACAGAATAATCAGCGTTTTTTCCACTTTCAGATTTGCAGATTTTCTTGATATAGTCCTTGTTACCATCATGATATATCTATGTGTTCGCATAATCAGGGAAACAAGGGCAATGCAGCTCGTTAAGGGCATTATGTTCGTTGCCGTGATTTATCTTATCGTGAATCTTTTGGGTATGGAGGCGTCAACAAATATATTCAGAATGATATTCAACAATATCATTCTTATCGTTTTTGTCCTGTTTGCGCCGGAGATCAGAAAGATACTCGAGCAGGTCGGCAAGGGCACTGCAAGAAAGAATTTTAAAACGATTATTCACCCCGGTGTCGCCGTAGAGCTTGACGAGATACAAAACGCAATCGAAAGCACCATCAAAGCCTGCTCTAATATGAGCGACAGTAAAACCGGCGCACTGATCGTATTTGAAAATGATACGCTGCTCGGTAATGTTATTGACAGCGGTACGATCATCAATGCCAAAGCCTCGCGTGAGCTGATTGAGAATATCTTTTATCCGAAAACGCCGCTTCACGACGGCGCTATGGTCATCAGAAACGGTGAAATCATAGCGGCGGGCTGTATTTTGCCGCTGACAAAAAAACCGCTTAAATCAAAATTCGGCACAAGGCACAGAGCTGCCGTAGGCCTGTCTGAAGAAAGCGACGCTATCGTTGTTGTTGTATCCGAAGAAACGGGCGCTATATCCGTTGCCCGCGGCGGGGTGCTTTCCAGCGATATTTCGGACGGCGAACTGCGAGATATACTTATGAGCACATTTATTCCCAGCGGTTCCTCGTCAGACGATAAAATCATTACAAAGCTTGTAAGGAGGGTCAAAAAATAATGCCTTCCAATAAAAGAAAAAGAAAATTCTCTCTAAGAAAGCTTATTTATAATGACAAGTATTTGATCGTCATCTCAGTCATTGCAGCCGTGGTTATATGGGTTGCAACATCGATCAGCCTTAGCCCGGAAACCAGTAAAACGGTCACGGTTCCCGTAACGGTGGATTTTACCGGCACGCTTGCCGAGCAGCTCGGCATCGAGTATTTTGATTCTACGGATATTACCGTCGATGTAACCATCTCGTGCCAAAGGTATCTTGCAAGGGATATTACCGCTGACGATATCTCGGCCTCATTGAGAACAGATACCGTTACGTCGGCCGGGTATCAGTCTGTTCAAATACTTGTTTCCGCAATAAGTGATGATGAGTTTTCAATCGATAGCTATTATCCCACCTCGGTTGCGGGTCTCTATGATGTTTATCAGGAGCAGAGCTTTCCCGTTGAGCTGAACTATACAAATACGGATTTTTGCGCGGACGGTTATGTAGCGGGCACTACTACTTTGAGTAATGAGGAAGTGACGGTCGGCGGACCGCGAACATATGTTTCTCAGATAGACAGGGTAGAGGCTGCTGTCAGTCTTGAATCCGGACTGACGGAATCCCAGACGATCGATCTTTCGCCCGTTGCGCTTGATGCGAGCGGCAATCAGCTTGAATATATTACTTTTGAAAATACGGTAAGTGCAAACATTCCCATCCTGAGCGTAAAGACGCTTACTCCGCAGGTGGATTTTGTAAATGCACCCGCGGATGTGCAGTCCATTGCCGACGTCAGCTATTCTGTTGATATTGTTGAAGCGGGCGTGCTGGACAGCGGCTCTGCCGTGCTTGATATAGGCGATATCGATTTTTCAACCGTCAGCCCGGGAGAGAATGAGTTTGAGTTTGATCTTTCGGCTCTGAGCGGCGTCGTGGTGCTGGACGGCACGGAAAGCATCACGGTTACGGTCACGGTTCCCGAGGATTTTGAAACCACGGATATCAGAATGTCTGCATCAGATGTCAGTCTCACGTTGCCGGACGGCTTTTCCGCGCAGGCAGTAGGTCTGCCGGACGCAACGATTACGGTTGTTGGCAGCGCGGATTCGCTCAGTAATATTTCTTCCTCAAATCTGGTTTTAAGCTGCGATTTAAGGCAGACGGCCGGCACGCTTCAAACCGGAACGGCGGAATATACCCTTTCAGTTTCCGTTACAGATGCTGCGGATGTTTGGGTGTACGGAAGCTATACGGTCAGAGTCAATGTAAATACAAATGAATAAAATAAAACCTTTTGCATTTCAGATGATTTGCAAAAGGTTTTTTTAATCCGAATAAAACAAGGATTTCGTTTGATTTTTACTGTATCTGTAAACGGAAAGTACGATTCCCAGCGCAAGATATATGCTCAGGCTTGAAGAGCCTCCGGAAGAGAAAAGCGGAAGTGTGATACCGATACAGGGTAAAAGGGAAAGCTCCATTCCTACGTTAACGAATGTTTGCGCAAGCAGCATGATGCCCACGCCCATACACATAAGATATCCTACATTATCCCTTGCTTTGAGGCCTGCCGAAAAGACTCTGATTATGAGTACGGCAAGGAGCAGGATAACCGCCATAGCCCCCACAAATCCAAGTTCTTCGCCTGCAACGGAAAGTACAAAATCGTTTTGATTTTCCGGCACGCGGTGCGTTTGCGTCATTCTGCCCTGCAAGAATCCCTGACCGAACCAGCCACCGCTGCCGATTGCGATCTTGGCGTTGTTTTGCTGGTACATAACATCTTCATAATGCTCGGGGTAGAACAGTGCAACGATCCTTTGCCTCTGTATGCCCGAGATCAGATTCGTGCGCCAAGCCACCATAAAGCCAACGATCAGCGCGCAGAATCCCGCTATGAAATAGCCTATGTTTATTCTTGCCATAAACAGCATGCCGATAAACATGATCAGGAATATAAGAGCAGACCCGGCGTCACCTGTTAAAATAACAAGCGCAATGGGGATAAGGCCGTGGATAACAAGCGGAATAATGGTTTTGATCTTGTTGATCTTATCCTTTACCATATCCAGATGATAGGAAAAAGAGATGATAAAGCCGACCTTCATGATCTCTGATGACTGCAATGTAAACGAGCCTATCTGCAGCCAGCTTTTTGCCGAAGTTCTGTCAGACGGCGCAACACCGAAGAAAAATGTTACGATCATCAAAATAATACATCCGGCGGCAATGACCGGCCACAGCTTGCTTATGAATTCATAGTTGATCACGGAAAGCGCAAGCGCGATGACAACACCGCCGGCAACGGTGATCAGCATGGCAAGCAGCTGCCTTGATATGATTTCGCCGTCGCTCAATGAATAATACGTTGCGCTGTATATAAGAGAAAGTCCGTATGCCGAAGCTGCAAGCGCTGTAAGTACGGTAAATATGTCAAGCCCTGAGAAAAAATCAAACGCATTTGTTTTTTTCTGCAGTGTGTTCAATGCATCACCTCCGTTGGCACAACGTTGATACAACTATTATATTATTATTAAATATCAAATGCAAGCGAATTTAATAACTGTTGAAATAATTTATTTTTATGATATAATAGATTAACAATCATTCATAATACTTGTTTCGGGAGAAGTTCTATGTTATCTGATATCGAAATCGCGCGCAGCGCTTCTATGCAAAAAATACCGGCGGTTGCCGAAAAGATCGGAATCGCTCAGGATGATCTTGAGCTTTACGGCGGTTATAAGGCAAAGCTTTCCGATTCGCTGCTTAAAAGGATCGAGAATCATGAAGACGGCAAACTCGTTTTGGTTACTGCCGTGAATCCCACTCCGGCCGGCGAGGGAAAGACGACGGTTACCATCGGTCTGGGCGACGGTATGCACAGGATCGGCAAAAACGCCGTTATTGCTCTGCGTGAGCCTTCTCTCGGCCCGGTATTCGGCATCAAGGGCGGCGCTGCCGGCGGCGGATACAGTCAGGTCGTTCCTATGGAGGATATCAATCTTCATTTTACAGGCGATATGCACGCGATCACGAGTGCAAACAACCTAATGTGCGCTGTGCTTGATAACCATATACAGCAGGGTAATGCGCTTGGAATCGACCCCAGGAAAGTGCTCGTTAAGCGCTGTCTTGATATGAATGACCGCGCTTTAAGAAATATAGTATGCGGTCTCGGCGGTGCTGTAAACGGTGTTCCTCGTGAAGATCATTTTATCATTACCGTTGCTTCGGAAGTTATGGCTATCCTTTGCCTTGCTTCCGATCTGTTTGATTTAAAAAAACGCCTCGGGAACATTCTTGTGGCTTATACTTATGACGGCAAGCCGGTCTATTGCCGCGATATAAAGGCTAACGGCGCAATGACGGTGCTTCTTAAGGACGCCATAAAACCGAACCTCGTGCAGACGCTTGAGAATAACCCGGCAATCATGCACGGCGGCCCGTTTGCAAATATTGCACACGGCTGCAACAGCGTACGCGCTACGAAAGCCGCGCTCAAGCTTGGAGACTATTGTATTACGGAGGCCGGTTTCGGTTCCGATCTGGGCGCAGAGAAGTTTCTTGATATCAAATGCCGTCTTGCCGGTCTGAAACCAAATTGTGTCGTTCTCGTTTCCACTGTACGCTCTATGAAATATAATGGCGGTGTGGCGAAAGAAGATTTAGCAAAAGAAAATCTTGACGCCCTGAAAAAGGGCTCCGTCAATCTCGGTGCGCATATTGATAATCTTAAAAAATTCGGCGTAAATGTTGTGGTTGCAATCAATCACTTTTATGCCGACACAGATGCGGAAATTCAATTCATTATGGATTACTGCAAAGCGCACGGTGCCGAAGCCGCTGTTACCAAATGCTTTGCACAAGGTTCTGAAGGTTCTGTAGAGCTGGCTGAAAAAGTTGTTGCAGCGTGCGAGGGCGAAAGCGGCTATAAGCCCCTGTACAGTCTTGACCTTACCGTTAAAGAGAAAATAGAGACCATTGCCCGGGAAATATACGGGGCATCCGGCGTGGAATATACTGCGGCAGCGGAAAAGAGCATCGCTGAATTTGAAAAGCTTGGTGCCGATAATATGCCTGTTTGTATTGCAAAAACGCAATACAGCCTTTCGGATAATGCAAAGCTTCTCGGCAGGCCGAAAGGCTTTACGCTTCATATTGAATCCGTGGAGCTCTCAAACGGCGCGGGCTTTGTGGTTTGCAGAACAGGTTCTGTAATGACTATGCCGGGGCTTTCAAAAGCGCCTGCCGCTTACAGTATCGATATAGATGAAAACGGTAATACCGTAGGTCTGTTTTAAACGATGTATACCTATTTATCGAAGAGCAGGGAGGATACCGTTAAATTTGCGGCGGAATTTGCAAAAAAACTCCCCAAGGATTGCGTCATCGCTTTTTTAGGCGATATGGGAGCAGGTAAGACCGCTTTTGTCAGCGGGCTTGCAAAGGGGCTGGGTATAGAATGCGATGTTTCATCCCCAACCTTTGCCATCTGTAATCATTATATAGGTGCAGACCATTCTCTTTATCATTTTGATATGTACCGCGTTGACGGGTGGGATGATCTATATTCAACAGGATTTTTCGATTGCCTTGATTCCGGCGGATACGTGGCGGTTGAATGGGCGGAAAACGTTTTTACCGCACTGCCGGAAGATTCTATTATTGTAGATATTTCAAAAATCTCAGAAAATGAGCGGGAATTTAAAATCTGTAAAAAAGGTGAAGTCATTTAATGCTTCTTCTAAGTGTGGAATCCTCCGCCGTTACCGCTTCGGCGGCGCTTACAGACGGCGGTACGGTCATTAAAAATGAATTTATAAATAACGGTTTGACGCACAGTGAAACGCTTTTGCCGCTCATTGAAAGCGTTATGAGCGGTTACGATTATTCATCGCTGGACGCTGTCGCCGTAACGGCGGGTCCCGGTTCATTTACCGGCGTTCGCATAGGTGTTGCAACGGTTAAGGGAATCGCGTTTCCGTATGACCTTCCGTGTATCAGCGTTTCAACGCTTGAGGCAATCGCGTATAATTTTACTGATGAAAACGCTGTGATCTGTGCTGTTATGGATGCCCGGCGTATGCAGTTTTATAATGCGCTGTTCAGAGCCGAAAACGGGCGCATAACACGCCTGTGCGCAGACAGAGCCGTTTCAGCCGAAGAACTTCAAAAAGAGCTTTCCGCTTTTGAAAGTGTTATCATAGCAGGGGACGGGGCTAAACTGTTTTACTCCTCTTTTGCCGCGCCAAACTGTGCGCTTGCTGAAGAAAACAGGCTCTATCAAAATGCCGTCGGTGTGTCTGCCGCTGCACAAAACAAGGAAAAACTTCCTGCCGCCGAACTGGCGCCGTTTTATTTAAGGCCAAGTCAGGCGGAACGGGAATTAAAATTAAAAAGAAAAAAATAGGAGAATATTATGCTTGCTGTAGGTTCTGATCATGCGGGTTATCCGCTCAAAGAGGAAATAAAAAAATATCTGGATCAAAAAGGTATTGAATACAAGGATTTTGGCTGCTATTCGCCTGAACGGTACGATTATGCCGTGTCTGCTCAGAAAGCGTGTGATGCTGTCGTCAGCGGCGAATGTGAAAAGGCGCTTCTTTTCTGCGGAACGGGTATCGGAATTTCAATGGCTGCAAATAAAGTGAAGGGTATCCGTGCGGCGGCATGCTCAGATTATTTCAGTGCGCTTTATACCCGCGCGCACAATGACGCAAATTGCCTCTGCCTTGGTGCACGGGTTATAGGTCCCGGACTGGCGGAAATACTCGTTGATGTTTTTCTGAATACCGAATTTGAGGGCGGCAGACATCAAAAAAGAATAGATCAGATCGCAGATATTGAAAACGGCAAAAAACTGTATTAATTTCAATTCGCCGCAGTCCGCGCAAAAAGGTATTTTTGCAGTGAGCTTTGCTCTGCTGCGGCATTGTTTTTGTTGATATGTTAACTGAAAAAATAAATATAACGAATCAAGAGATTTTAGAGATCGCGGTGCGGCAGTCCGCTTTGGACTGCAATTGCCGAGAGCAGGATTTTTTCCGTAGTGAAAATATCGTTGTGCTTTCCAAGAAAAATCCTAAGGCAAGAAAATATATTCCTTTGCCGCTGGAGTGCGATCTTGTTTCTTACGGCAGTAATATTGTTGCGCAGGTAAGCGCAGAGCTGTTACAGCCGATTTCTTCATTCCTAAAAGAAAACGGCGATATTCATCTGTTTGAAACGCCGAAACTTCATTTATTTGATGAATTTCTGCAAAGCTATGGCTTAAGATCCTGCTATATGGCAGAGTATTTTTTGCCGGATATTGAAAAATTTAAGCTTCATACCTGCGCCTATGCTATCAGGCTACTTGATGCGAACGCTTTGGAGCCGTTGTATCTGCCGCAGTGGAGCAACGCGCTTTCATCTGCGGAAAACAAGGAAAGAGATGTCTGCGCCGTAGGTGCTTATGACGGCGATACCCTTGTTGGCTTGGCAGGTTGTTCTGCAGATTGTGAACATATGTACCAGATTGGCGTTGATGTGTTACCGAAATACCGCGCGCAGGGAATCGCGGCGGCAGTTACGAGCCGCCTTGCTTACGAGGTCTTTAAGCTTGGCAAGGTGCCGTTTTACTGTGCTGCATGGTCTAATATCATTTCTGTTAAAAATGCTTTGAAATGCGGCTTTAAACCTGCGTGGACGGAACTTACCGCGCGTAAGATCAAATATGTTAATGAGCAAAATAAAAACCGCCGTTAATGGCGGTTTTTTGTTTTGCTTAACTCCATTTTAAAGCTTTGATTGAGAATCCCAGCGAGGTATCCAGCTTATTTTTCTGGACAACGGCAATTACGGTTGATTTGTTGCATCCGGAACCGTTTACAGCCTCAACGTCTGCAATGATTTTGTAATAATTATTGTTGCCGAGATCCTGAATCTGCGTTATATTTACAGTGTGCGTTCTCTGTTCGTATGTACTGCCTGTAACGGTAAATGTATCGTTAGAGCTGTTATACTGAATCGGTGCGGCATTATCTATACTGTCTGCCGTGTATTCGTTGCACTTGGTCTTGAATGAAACAACCGTTCTTGCAAAATAGTTGAACAGATCTATAACAACCGTGCCGCTGGCGAAATTATTTGTGTCAAGGTTTTCTCTTTGAAGCATCCAGCAGGCAACATGCGTTGCGATCTCTATGGGAACGTTTTGCGAGTTCTCATAGCTTGCCGCATATAAGTACGGAACCTCAAGCATATTTGTTATGACTTTAACATCATTGTCATTAAATGTAACGTTTTTGCCGGAATCCGAAGTGCTGGGCACCGAATCCTCATCCATAGGCAATGTAGTCAGTTCCGAATTCGTTGTGCCGGCAGAGCCGCCGCCTGTATTGTTGGATACATCTTCGCGGTCTGTCACTCTTTCAGGGCTTGTTCCGGGTTCGGTTTCCTCATTTTTTCCTTCATCCGATTCGTTCTGATCATTAGGCATGTTCTGAGGATCTTTAATGACCTGATCCGTTTTATTGCCTTGTGCGTCAAGCACATAGGCTTTGCCGTCCTCATAAACAACGGCAACGGTATTGCCGTCTTCGTCCACCTCAAAACCGTACTCCGCAACACTGTCCTCAAGCCCGCCGGCTGTTTCTGCCGTTTGATCATCTGTGCTGCATGCTGCGAAAATGCCGGCAACAAGGCAGATGCACAAAAATACTGCGCTGAATTTCTTAATCATTTAAAGACACCTCTAAAGAATTAAATCTTTTATATATTATAAATAGTTTTAAGAGAAAAGTAAATATTATTTTGAGCATAGAACACAAGAATTTACGAATAATTTACAATAAATACACATTTTCTTGTATAATAAAGGAAGGCGGGTGATTTTATGAAAAGTTCAACAAAGGCGGCAGTGAGCGGCTTGTGCACCGCCCTGTCTGTAGTTCTTCTGTTTTGCACAAGTTTACTGTATATTTTTACTTATGTAGTGCCTATGGTCCTCAGCGTGCTTATGATGTCTGTCAAAAAGACCTTTTCGGCCTCCTGCGCATGGTGCGTCTATATCGGCGTCAGTGTGCTTTCCATGATATTGGTGCCGGAAAAAGAGGCGGTGCTCATGTATGTGCTGTTTTTCGGTTATTATCCGATAATAAAAAGCGGCATAGAAAAAATAAAACCCGCCGCCCTTGCGTTTATCGTAAAGCTTTTCATTTTTAATATCTCCGTCACGGCGGTAGAGGTGATTGCATACTTCGTTTTCTCAATACCGTTTTTTGAAGACGGCGTTTTTTCGTCAGCAATGCTTGTGCTTTTTGCAGTTTTGATGAATGTGATCTTCATATTGTATGAATTCTTGCTAAAGAATTTTATGGTGCTGTATGAAAAAAAGCTTGAAAAGCATATACTGAAAATCTTTAAATTCTAAAAACATATCGGCTTATATAATGGAATAACGAAGCAGTAAAAAGCGGGTTGAAAGCAACTTCAGCCCGCTTTTGTGTACCTGTTGTTCTATTTGTAGATCCTTTCTATTCTTGGATTTACCATCAGCGGGGAAATATCAACGCTTGCGGTATCCCCGGCTTTGATGTCCGAATCCGTAATGTCAACAGCTGTGTGTGAAAGTCCTATTTCACCGATAACATGGAACATTCTGCCGTTTATTCTCATATACATCTGCTTTTTCTTTACAAATTGTTTTGCGGCGGACAGCACGTATCTTAGATCGGCGGTTTCACGTTCCTTTTGAAGCCCGAAGCCGTCGTAATGGCCTATGGGAACGATCGCTATTTTTGTTTCCCGGTCTGTTTTGTAAAGACCGTTATAGCCGATCGAATACCCGGCAGGTACGGTCTTAACATCTACAACTTCCGCTTCGAGTATGCCCAGCCTGTGAAGCGGCGTTTTCCTGTTCGTTATTACGCGCCCTGTAAATGCGGAGCCGATTCTTACGGCGTCCATGGACACACCGTCTACATTCAGCAGGGCAGGGGAGTTGGCGCAATGCGCAATTCTCGCTTCATACCCGGCTTTTTTGATCTGCTCAATACAGTCTTTAAATACAGTAAGCTGTGCCTTTGTAAGCTGCACGTTTCTGAACGCGCTTGAAAAATGTGTGTAGATACCTGTAAAATTTAGATTTTTCATAGAATAGCATTCAAGCGCTTTTGAGATCTCGCTCGGCATAAAACCGTATCTTCCCATTCCCGTATCTATTTTGAGATGGCATTGCGTTACTGTGCCAAGCCTTTCTGAAACGCTTTGCATGACTTCTGCCGCTTCCAAAGAGCCTATCGTAGCAATGCAGCCTTTCTTTGCGATCTCCTCCGCCTCGCTCTGGATGCAGGTGGAACGCATGACCAGAATTTTATCGTCTTTATCCGTAATTTCCTTTAAGCACGGAATATCCGTAACTTCCGTTACAGCAAAAAAATCAATCCCGCATTCCTTTAAAGTCAAAGTCATTTCTTTAATGCCGAATCCGTATCCGTTGCCCTTTACAACGCCTATCACCGGCACGCCGGCAAGCTTTTTTATATATTCAATGTTCTCTTTCAGCTTGTCTTTTTCTATAACGTATCTGCTCATCGTAGTTTCTTTTTTAACTCCATTGCAAGGTTGTAAAGCCTGTATACCGGTTTGTTTATAACGTAATCAAATTCACCTATAAATTCCTTCATGTATCCGCCGAATCCGTGTTTAAAGCGCCAAAGCCCGTAATGCGGATTTTCCGGGTTCTGGCAGTCGCCGCTGATGCCGCCGAAATCATAAACGGCACAGCCGCATTCAAGCCCCCACTTCATCATTGCCCATTGCAGTGCGTAGTTGGGATAAACGTTCCTGTGTGCGTTTGACGACGCGCCGTACTGATACTTCATTACATTTTTGCCCCATTTTATGGCGATCGTTCCTGCGATGGGCTTGCCATCGTAATATGCCATATAAAGCCTTGCGTCTTCGCCCATGCAGTTTAATATCTTTTCAAAATACCATTTGGGTCTTGTTGAAAAGCCGTCCCTTTCGCCAGTCTCCTGCATGATGCGCACAAAATCATCCAGCGCTCCCGTTCCCATTATTTTAACTTCAACGCCTTTTTTAGGCGCTTTTCTGATCCTGTTTCTGTAATCCGGCTTAAAGGTAAGCATAAGCTCATCTTCATTCATGCCGTTGTAATCAAAGCAGTAAACGAAACGCGGCTGCACATTTTCAAAATCAAGGCAGCCGGGATTCAGCTCAATAAAGCCTTTGTTTTGAAGGTGCTTTTTATATTCCTTGTTTTCCACGGTGATTTCCGGGTCTATCTTGATACAATAAGCTTTGTATTCTTTTGCAAGCTTGAGCAAGCCGTCAAAAAGCGCGTCAAATGTCTCAAAATCATTTTCATCTGCAACAAAACCGCGGCAGACGTAAAAAAGCGAGTATTTAATAACAGGTACAAATCGTATAAGCACTGCGGCGGAACCTTTGATAACGCCGTTGTCATCTTTAAGCATGATCGCTTCCCATTTCCATGCGGATTTTACCTTTGCCCATTTGGAAGAATGCTGAAACAGCCCTTTTGGATGCGATTTTATAAAATTTTCATATTCTTCAAGATTATCCTTGTTAACTCTTTCTATCATTTTGTACCTCCGTCATAACACGGTAAATGTAAAATTTTACTATTATTGTACCACAAATTATAGCACAAACGTAACAAACTTGTCTATATATATTACCTCATTTGTTGACTTTTATTATAAAATCAGATATTATGTTATAAATAAGTATTGGCATAATTTAGTTGCATGCAGGTGAATTTTATGGAAAAATTTATTTGGGAAGATCCTAAGATCATCAAAGAAAATAAAGAAGACGGCCATGTTATAGCTATGCCGTATGACGACGTGGAATCCGCTTTGTCGGCTGATGGAAGCCAATATAAACTTTCTCTAAACGGTATGTGGAAGTTTTATTGGCAAAGAGGGCTGCAGAATCAGCCGGAGTCTTTTGAAAAGACGGATTTTGACGATTCCGAATGGGGAGAGATAAAAGTTCCTTCCGTTTGGCAGACGGAGGGCTATTCCGTGCCGTACTATTACGCAAGTACGTTTCCGAAGGCGATCAGCCGCAGCAAGCACAAAATTCCGAAGATCAATCATAAGATGCAGGAGATCGGCTTTTACAGAAAAAGCTTTTCGATTGATAAGAAATGGAAAGGCAGAGAGATCTTTATCCATTTCGGCGCATGTAAGGCGGGCCTTGAGGTCTATGTTAACGGCAATTATGTGGGCTATTCGCAGGGTTCTATGACGCCGCACGAATTTGATATTACCAAATTTGCACAGCCGGGTAAAGAAAACACCGTTTGCGCCAAGGTCTACAGATATACGGACGGCACTTATCTGGAAGATCAGGATATGTGGTGGCTCTGCGGTATTTACAGAGAAGTCTATATCTTTGCGGAAAGCCCTGTATGTATAAGAGATTTCTTTTTCAGATCAAAATTTGATACATTTTATAAAGATGCCATCGCTCAGCTCGATGTCTTTATTGAAAATTACGGTTCGCTGAACGGCAAAGCCACGTGCAGAGCTTATCTTGTTTCAGAAACGGGTAAGGAAACCGAATTGGGAGAAGAAACAGTAAAGCTTGAAAAAGGCAGATCGGAGTTTTCTTTCAAGACGGAGATCAAGAATCCTAAAAAATGGTCTGCCGAAACGCCCAACCTTTATACGCTCGTTATTATGCTCAGCACCGGTGAAAAGCTGCAGGCGGTAAAAACCTATCAGGTAGGTTTTAAACAGGTAGAGATAAAGGGTGAAAAGATCTATTTCAACGGTATGCCGCTTATGATCCGGGGCGTCAACCGCCATGATTTCGACCCGGATCACGGCTGGGCGGTTCCCCGCGAAAGGTATACGCAGGACCTTGATATTATGAAGCAGAATAATATTAACTCCATTCGCACCTCTCACTATCCCGATGATCCTTATTTTTATAAAATGTGTAATGAATACGGATTTTATATAATGGACGAGTGCGAAGTGGAAACCCACGGCGTAAGGCGCAAGGGTGTGCCGGGCAGCAATCCCGTTTGGACGAATGCCGTTGTGGACAGAATGCAGCGCATGGTACTCAGAGACAGAAATGATCCCTGCGTATTTATGTGGAGCCTTGGCAATGAAGCCGGTGACGGCGATAATTTTGCCAAGATGAAAAAGGCTGCGCTTGCGCTTGACGATACAAGGCAGTTCCATTATGAGGGCGATTTTGATCTCACAAAGAGCGATGTCATTTCAAGAATGTACCCCACTGCCGATATCATGGAGAAACTCGGCAATAAGCAGGAGATCAAGATCTCACTTTATGACAATATTGCAAATCAGCTTGCTGCGGACAGCAAACCCATCAAACCGGAAATGTATGAGGGCAAGCCGATCCTTCTTTGCGAATATGCGCACTCCATGGAAAATTCACTTGGTAATTTTCAGGAGTATATGGACGATTTTGAGAAGTATGACAACATGTGCGGCGGATTTATTTGGGATTTTGTGGATCAGACCATACACCGCGTCAGTGAAGACGGCAAGGATATGTGGCTTTACGGCGACGATTTTGCCAAGCAGGAGCCCAGAAGCGCCATTGATATACCAAACACCACCGCGCTTGCCGGTTCCAATACATATTTCTGTGCAAACGGAATCATTGCGGCAGACAGATCTGTTCACCCGCAGATTCACGAGGTCAAAAAGGTATATGCCGAGATAAAAACAGAAGAATTTGACCTGAATAAAGGTACGTTCAGAGTCAAAAACAAGTATCTCTTTACCGATATTTCGGCTTTCACCTGCCGCTGGAGCGTAGAGGCGCAGGGTGAAGTGCTTGCAAGCGGAGAACTTGATAAATTCGAATGTGAGCCGCTTTCCGAAACGTATATCACGATACCTTATGATATCACCACTTTCCCGGACGACAGGGAAGTGGTCTTAACTGTTTCTTTCTTTACAAGGAAAAAGACGCCCGGAAGAAAGTCTAATTTTGAGGTTGCCTGGGATCAGTTTATCCTGAACCCGATGCCGCAGCCGGCGGCGCCCGAATCCAAAGGAGACCTTACCTTTGACCGAAAAGGTAATACCGTTAACGTTAACGGAGACGGCTATGCTGTAAAAATAGAAAACGGCAGGATCGTCAGCATCTCCATAGACGGCAGAGAAAAGCTGAAAGCCCCGATGGAACCGTATTATTTCAGAGCGCTTACAGATAATGATATCGATTCGCTCAACTTTGTGCCCGCTCTTATTCCGCTTCATCCCTATTACAGATGGCGCAGTGCAAGCCACAAGGCAAAAGCCGTAAGGACTGTTGCGCGGGTCGGCAAGGATAACTGCGTGGAGATCCATATCGCGTGGAACACGCCTTTGCTCAAGGACGCTGTGTCAACGTATAAGCTCTACCCCGATAAACGGATATATGTTTATCACAGCGCTGTTCCGAAAGCGCCTATGGTAAGATTCGGCACGCGCGTAACTTTTGACGGTAAAGTCGAATATGTAAACTGGTACGGCAGAGGGCCGCAGGCAACGTACTGCGACAGAAAAACGGGCGCTAAGATCAGCTGTTACAAGTCAACGGTAACAGATCTTGAACACAGGTATATGCGCCCGCAGGAGAACGCAAACAGAACGGACGTGCGTTACGTAACGTTTACGGACCGGAACGGTATCGGCTTTAAATTTACATCTTATTATGATAACTTTATAAATTTCAGTGCGCATCACTATACCGTTGAGCAGCTGGAAAATGCCACGCATGTGCATAATATTCCGTATGATAATGAGATCACTGCCGTGAATATTGATCATATGCAGCTCGGTGTGGGCGGCGATCTTCCCGGTCAGGCGTTCGTAAGAGAGCCGTATAAAATGAAAAAGGGTGTAAAGCAGAGCTACAGCTTTATCATGGAGCCTGTTAACCCAAGAAAGAACAATTCTTGAAACGGGCATTTGCAAACATTGGGTTCACGTTCGCCGTAACCCTGATTATCCTCAATTTTTTAAATGAAAAATGGGCGCTTGCGGTGTTTTCTGCCGTAAGCGTTCTTTTCGTGATCTTTATTGCTGCTGAAAGAACAAGAAAAGCCGCTGCACTGCCTCTTTCCATGCTCAGTGCCGCTTTGGCATGCGTTGTGTTTGCCACGGCGTACAATACTGTATTCCTGCCGCAAAAGGTGTTATACGATCAAACGGTTGCCGCAGAGATCTATATTGTAGATATTGAGGAAAAAACGGGCAGCGGCTATGCTTATACCGTGAAGACAAAAAGTATAGAAATGGCAAATGCCCCTCAGAATATTAAGCTTACGCTTTATTCACGGCAAAAAGTGGTTGCCGAAAGCTATGAAATTCTGAATGCTGAAATCAGTCTTTTTTCTGCCGGTGAAAATGCTTTCGATTCGCACGGCTCCTTTGATGATGATATATTTCTGAACGGTTTTCTGAATGCTTACGGCAGAACGTATGAATCTGCCGGCGGTATAGAATCTTTAAACAGATATTTTATTGAACTTCGCGAAGAACTGCGAAATGATTTTTCGCAAACGATAGGCGGCGATGCCGGCGCGCTTTCGCTTGCTGTTCTGACAGGCGATACTTCCACCTTGAGCAGCGAGGCTTACAATAACTTTAAAGCGTGCGGTGCAACGCATCTTATGGCGGTATCGGGATTCAATCTTGCCGTTTTTACCGGCACGCTGTATAAAGTGCTGCGCAGAATGCTTTGCCCCAAGATACCGTTAACCGTGATCTGCGCGGCAAGCGTTATATTTTATGTTTTGCTGGCGGGCTTTTCCGCATCCATGATAAGAGCTGCGATCATGATGCTTGTTTTTCTTGTATCAAAATTGCTTTCGGAAAAAGCAGACAGCCTTAATTCCCTGGGCTTCGCTGCCTTTTTGGTATGCCTGAATCCGTTTGCGGTAACCGATGCGGGTGCGCTGCTGACTTTTGCCGCCGTGCTGGGGCTTGTGGTATTGAGTCCGTATTTGAGCATAAAGCTGAAAACAAGATTCAAACCGCTAAAGAGCAGCTTGGATATCATTACGGCTTCTGTCAGTGTGTTTATCACAACTTTTCCGATCATGTATTTTATGTTCGGCGAGGTCAGTATCATAGGATTGCTGTTAAATGTTGTGCTGATACCGCTTTCGGAAATCCTTATGCTGAATTCCATTGCGTTCGCCGCATTGTCTGCGTCTGCCGTTCTAAGCAGTATCAACGTTTTCTTAGCAAGGGCAGTCGGCACGGCTATGCTGAAAATAACGGAGGTTTGCGCCGGATTTTCTTTCAGCACCGTAAATATCGGCTCAGAGCTTTATGCGATCCTTATCTTTTCCATATTTGTTATTTTTGCAGCCGCATTCTTTATTAAATCTGCATGTGAAAAACGCCTGTTTAAGCAATGTACCGTTATCTCCTGCGTTTTTGCGGTGCTGATCAGCGCCTTTTCGGCATTCGGCTCAAATAATCATACATATCTTCGTATCATGCACGGTGAATACTCAAATGCTGTCCTTGTATATAATCATGAAAATGCCATGGCTTTCGGGATAACGGAATTTGAGCAGTATTATACGGCAAAGAAGATCGTTGAATCAAACGATCTTTATCTTGCCATGGTCATAGATTATGACGGCAAATATTCCGCTTCTCTTGCCGAGGAATGCGGCTGCCTGAATTACGTTTCCGATTACGATGTTTCGGATTATAAGCTTGATCATTCTCCCGTTGATACGGATGATTTCAGCGCCGAGCTTTGGGAAGGACTTGAAGTGAGCCGTTGCGGCGGTGCGGTTTTGCTCAGAGTTGAAAATACATATTTTAAATTTGATTTTGATGCTCTTGCCAATCCTGAAAATTATGATATAATTTACACTGTAAATAAAGCAGGTTACTCTGTAAAAGGGGTGAACAAATGGGCAGGATAGACGAGAAAGCTCTGAAAGAGCAGATAAAAAAAGAAGATTTTTCAAGAGCTTATTTTATATACGGTGACGAGGATTATCTTAAGGAATTTTATGTAAACAAGCTTACTAAAAAACTTGTTTCGGAAACTTTTGAGGACTTTAATCTGCACAGATTTGACGGCGGCGATCATTCGGTTGACGATATTCTGAAGGACGCCGATCTTTTGCCGATGATGGGCGGCTGCAATCTGATACTTTCCTGTGATTATCCTTTTGATAAAAGTGAAAAGGACTGTAAACTTATAAAAGAATATTTAAAAGATATTCCGGATACAACGGTTTTGGTGTTCTGGTATAATTCCGTTAAGCCGGATATTAAAAAAAGCGCCCGTTGGAAGGGCGTGGAAGCGGCTTTTGCAAAATGCGGTTCAAGTATTGAATTTAAACTTAAAACAGAGCCTGAGCTGGTAAAGCTGCTTATATCTGCCTGCAAAAAGCGCTCGGCAGAGCTGTCGCCGAACAATGCGCGTTATCTTATATCTGTCTCCGGCAGTGAGATAAAAACGCTTTTGAACGAGGCTCAGAAGCTCTCTGCGTATGCGGACGGGGGCGAGATTACGAAAGAGGATATAGACCGCCTTGCGGTCAAAAGTCTTCAGGCAAGAGTATATGACCTTTCAAATGCCGTTGTTCGCGGTAATTATGACAGAGCATACTCCGTGCTGGATTCCCTTTTTGCAGCCAAAGAAGACCCCATTAAAGTACTCTCCGCCGTTTCGGGCTGTTATGTTGACATGTATAGGGTAAAATGCGCCAAGATAGCCGGTAAACCGTTTGATGATGTTGCAAAGTATTATAACTATTCCGGCAGGGAATTCGCCCTTAAAAACGCTTCAAGGGACTGTGCCGGGCTTTCTGTTGAACAGCTGCGAAAGGCTGTAGATGTGATCATGGCTGCCGATAACGCCATGAAAAGCACTTCTGCAAACGAACGGCTGATCCTGGAGGAAATGCTTGTTAAGCTGCTTCTTATTTCCAAAGAGGTACGTTATGATTAAGATAAACGAAGCCGTAATTGTGGAGGGAAAATATGATAAGATAAAGCTTTCCAACATTATAGATGCTTTTATCGTGGAAACGGACGGTTTCGGTATATATAAAAACAAAGAGAAGCTGGATTTTATACGCCGCCTTGCACTGGAACGCGGTATCATTCTGCTTACCGATTCCGACCATTCCGGTTTTCAGATCAGAAATTATATATCCGGCGCTGTTCCCCAGGATAGGATAAAACATTTATATATACCGGATATTTTCGGAAAAGAAAAGCGCAAAAAAGAACCCTCCAAAGAGGGAAAATTAGGCGTTGAGGGCATCTCGGACGAGGTTTTGGCTGAACTTTTTAACAGTTTAGGCGTTGCCTGTAAAAAAGTGTATAAAGAAGATCCTATCACAAATTATGATCTGTATTCTGCCGGAATCTCCGGCGTGCCAAACGCGGCTGAAAAGAGAAAAAAACTCCTCAGATCACTTGATCTGCCGGAGTTTCTTTCAACACACTCTCTGCTCAGCTATTTGAATTCCGTTATGGATAAGTCTGTATTTGAAGATTATATGATTACGATCTGACTCCTCTGTTCCGCGCCGCGGGGCAGGGGATTTTTAAATGCAAGACCATACAGATCCGTATACAGGCACTGTTTGTTAAAATATGCAATATCGTCTTTGCCGCAGTCCGAAAGCTTTGTGATGATCTTCTTATCCGCGCATTTTTTTATCTGCCCCAAAAGTTCTCTGCCGTTTGCATTGAAGCCTAGAACGCGGATAACGGGAACATCGTAGGATTTCCCTTCTATTCCGAGATAAGCGCGTATTGCGATTCTGCGTATGCGTGATAAAGTATAGCGCTTCGATTTTACAGAAAAAATGAAGTCCGTAAAGCCTGCAGCACTTCCCGCCGCTTCATACAGCCTGTTTTCTAGCCCCTCCGAAACGTCTGCGATTTTCATAAAGTCTGCTTTTGTCATGGTCCTCAGCCTGTATAAAATTGCTGATTCACAGTTTTTTATGTTTGCGGTGCAGTCGGCAGGCAGACTTTTTCTGATCTCTGAGGCGCTGTAAAGCTTATCGTCGCTGTCGTGCCCTTTACCGATCCTTTTTACGGCAAAGCAGTCAAGCTTCGTTTCCTTAATGTATTCGCATGCAAGAATATTGTTCGGGCTTTCCAGAATATCGTTATTTATAACGCGGTTCCTCGCTGCGGGGTAGGACAGTCCGTCTTTCATCTTCATTCTGATCTTTTCCTGAAGAGCGGGGCTTTTTAGTCTGTCCGCAGTTTCTCTGAGCATATCTATATTATCGTTTTCCGCGCCGAACGCAAGCACGTCCATAATACCAAGGCTTTCCGCAAGTCTTACTGCACTTCGTGCAAATCCCTCCGCAGAAAGCAAAGCCTGTTCGGGGGGCAGCTCTATGATAAGATCCGCACCGGAACGTAAAGCGGCTTCGGCACGTGAAAATTTATTGAATACGGCAAAATCACCACGCTGAACAAAATTGCCGCTCATTATGCATATTATTTTACTGTCCGGATATTGTTCCCTTATCCTGCTGAACAGATATTTGTGCCCCTCGTGAAACGGGTTGAATTCGCTGATCACACCTATGTTCATAAAAACCTCTGCTATTAATAAAAAATTGTATATTATACTTGACTTTTTTAATTTATGTATATATTATTATATTAATAAATACTTTATTTTTCAATAGCGGAGGATATAATCGTGAAAATTCTTGTCATTAACTGCGGCAGCTCGTCCCTGAAATTTCAGCTTATCAATATGGACGATGAATCCGTGATCTGCAAGGGTACTATCGAAAGGATCGGTCTGCCGATTCAGGGCGGTGAAAAGAACGTTATTTACCATGTCGGCGAAGAAGAGATGGTCTTTGACCGCGAGATTCCGTCACATATCGACGCTTTTAATACCGTTATGGAGCTTATGACGCAAAGTGATCTAAAGGTTCTTGATTCGCTTGATGAGATAGACGCTGTTGGCCACCGTGTTGTTCAGGGCGGTGAAAAATATAATAAGAGCGTTTTGTTTGATGAAAATGTTGTGAAAGATGTGGAAAATATGATCCCGCTTGCGCCGCTGCACAATCCGGCAAACCTCCAGGGATACGAAGCATGCCTTTCTCTGCTCGGTCCCAAGGTTCCGCAAGTTGCCGTTTTTGATACCGCGTTTCACAGCACCATGCCTCCCATGGCGTATATGTATGCGCTTCCCTATGAGTATTTTGAAAAATACGGTATCCGCCGTTACGGCTTCCACGGCACCTCCCACAAGTATGTAAGTGAGCGTTGCGCAGAAAGAATGGGCGTAAATATTGAAAAGATAAAGATGATAACCTGCCACCTCGGCAACGGCTCGTCCATTGCCGCAATCAAATTCGGTAAGGTATTTGATACGTCGATGGGCTTTACCCCGCTTGACGGCTTTATGATGGGCACTCGCTCCGGCGGCATAGATCCCTCCGTTGTTACGTTTTTACAGCAAAAGCTCAGCCTCACGCCCAAGCAGGTAGAGGAGATATTGAATAAGCAATCCGGCGTCAGCGCGATCTCCGGCGGCTATTCGGACGACCGCGATATCGTTGCAAAGCAGAATGAAGGCGATGAAAGAGCCATACTTGCACACGAGATGCAGGCGTATCAGATTGCTAAGTATATCGGCTCCTACGTTGCGGCAATGAACGGCGTTGATGCGATCGTATTCACCGGAGGTATCGGTGAAAACGGATTCTGGCTCAGGGCAAAGGTTTGTTCTTACCTCGGCTTCCTCGGCGTAAATATCAACCAGTCCGTAAACCAAAAAGCGGTCAAGGGCGCAGAAGCCGAATTAACGCTTCCGAGCGATAAGGTAAGAGTTTTTGTTCTTGCAACCAATGAAGAGCTTATGATTGCAAGAGATACGAAAGAAATCGTTGAAAATTTAAAATAATTGAAAAGGAGGAGCTATAATGCCTGAAATCAAATACGAGATCACGGAGCATATCGGCGTTATTTCAGAAACTGCCAGAGGCTGGACTCGTGAAGTAAATATGATTTCTTGGAACGGCCGCGATCCCAAGATCGACGTAAGAGATTGGTCTCCCGATCACTCCAAAATGAGCAAGGGCCTGACCTTTACTAAAGAAGAAATCATCGAACTCAAAAAGCTTGTTGATAAGCTTTAATTAAAATTTTTAAGGGCAGCTTAAATAAGTTTAGGTTGCCCTTGAAATTTTGTTTAAGAAGTTTATAATATCATTGTGATATTCAGAATATAGAGGAAGTAAATTAAATGGAATGGACATCTTTAAACGATCTCAGAGAAAAATATCTGTCATTTTTTGAAAGCAAGGGGCATTTAAGACTGCCAAGCTTTTCCCTTGTTCCCGAAAATGACAAAAGCCTGCTCCTTATCAATTCCGGCATGGCTCCAATGAAAAAGTATTTTACGGGCGAGGTCACACCGCCCTCCAAGCGCGTTACCACTTGTCAGAAATGTATCAGAACGCCTGATATAGAAAGAGTCGGCAAAACAGCGCGTCACGGCACATATTTTGAGATGCTCGGCAATTTCAGCTTCGGTGATTATTTTAAGCATGAAGCGGTTGCATGGGCATGGGAGTTCTGCACAAAGGTCCTTGAAATGCCTGTGGACAAGCTTTGGGTTACCATCTATGAAAATGATGACGAAGCTTATGATATCTGGACGAAAGAGATCGGCGTGGATCCCTCCCATATCGTAAGGCTCGGCAAGGAAGATAATTTCTGGGAGCACGGGCAGGGGCCTTGCGGTCCGTGCAGCGAGATCTATTTTGACCGCGGCGAAAAATACGGCTGCGGCAAGCCGGATTGCGCGCCCGGCTGCGATTGCGACAGATATACGGAATTCTGGAATAATGTATTCAGCCAGTTTAATAATGACGGAAACGGCAATTATACAGAGCTTGCGCAAAAGAATATAGATACCGGAATGGGCCTTGAAAGGCTTGCCTGCATCTTGCAGGGCGTTGATAACCTGTTTGAGGTGGATACCGTTCAGAATATTATGAAAAAAATATCTGAGATCGCCGGTGTTAAGTATCATGAAGATGAAAGGAAAGACGTTTCACTTCGCGTTATCACCGATCATATCCGTTCGTCCGTATTTATGATCGGCGACGGGGTTATTCCTTCCAATTCCGGCAGGGGATACGTGCTCAGAAGGCTTATCAGAAGAGCTTGCCGCCACGGGCGGCTTCTTGGTGTAAACGAGCCGTTCCTCTATAAGGTAGCCGATACGGTCATTGACGAAAATGTTTGCGAGTATGATTATCTTGAATCTAAAAGAGAGATCATTCGCAAGGTCATTGAGGCGGAGGAAAAGTCTTTCGGCAAAACGATCGATGCCGGCCTTTCGCTGCTTGAAGAGTATATCGATCACATGGAGGGCAATGTCTTTTCCGGTGAAGACGCATTCAAGCTTAACGATACGTACGGCTTCCCGCTTGATTTGACCAAGGATATTCTGGAGGAACGCGGCATTACCGTTGATGAAGATAAATTCAACGCGCTTCTTGCCAACCAGAAATCCACTGCCCGTGCCGCAAGAAAAGACGCCGGCGCCGACGCATGGAAGAATGAATCTGTTAAATTGGATTGCGCTGCAACCGTGTTTACAGGCTATACGGATTTTGATTCAGAAGCAACCGTTCTTGCGCTTGTAAATTCAAAGGGTGAGCTTTGCGATATGCTCGGCGCGGGTGACGACGGCATCGTTGTTTTGGACAGAACACCGTTCTATGCGCTTTCCGGCGGTCAGGTAGGGGACAGCGGCGTTATTAAATCGGGTGACAATGTATTTATCGTTGCCGATACTACAAAAAACGCAGACGGCGTTTATCTGCATAAGGGCAGCGTTTCTCACGGCATTATCAGTAAGGGTGACAGCATTACGGCTTCTCTCAACGAAAAGCGCCGTGAAGCGATTATGAAAAATCATACGGCGGCGCATTTGTTACAGGCTGCCCTTCGCGAAGTGCTCGGCTCCCATGTGGAGCAGGCGGGTCAGCTTGTGAATGAGCATGAGGTAAGATTTGATTTTACGCATTTTAACCCCATGACTGCGGAGGAGATCGGCAAGGTCGAATATCTTGTAAATGATTTCATTATGAAATCCGTGCCGGTGGAGATGAAAGAAATGCCGATAGACGAAGCAAAAAAACTCGGCGCTATGATGCTTTTCGGCGAGAAATACGGCGACATTGTCCGCGTTGTTAAGGCAGGGGATTTTTCCCTTGAATTCTGCGGAGGCACCCATGTTTCCAACAGCGGTCAGATCGGTCTGTTCAAGATTATATCGGAATCCTCTGTGGCTGCGGGAGTAAGGCGAATTCAGGCTGTTACAGGCTTCGGGCTTCTTAAATATCTAAATACCGGGGAAGCGATTTTGAAAACGCTTTCCGCAGTGTTGAAAACAGGCGAGAATGAGCTTGAAAAGCGCGTTACCGCCGTTATGAATGAGATACACGATAAGGATAAAACGATTCAAAATTTGAATGTTGAAATATCAAAGCTTAAAAGTGCGGACGCATTCTCAAAGCCGGTGGAAATTGGCGGTCTTAACGTTTATGTTGGCAGAGTAGACGGCTCAACACCAGATGCGCTTCGTAAAATGGGCGATGAGCTCAAGAAAAAAGGGGAGAATACAATCGGCGTTATTGCCGGCGTAACGGGCGATAAAGCTTCCATTGTTGCCGTATGTGCTCCCGACGCCGTTGCAAACGGCGTCAAAGCCGGTGATCTTGTGCGAGAGATCGCAAAGCTTGCAGGCGGCGGCGGCGGCGGTCGACCGGATTCCGCAATGGCGGGCGCTAAAGATATTTCCAAGTTGGACGATGCACTTAAAAAAGTAAACGATATAGTTTCTTCCATGTTGAAATAAGAGGTGATGAATATGTGTTTGTTCTGTGAAATAATCAACGGTAATATTCCCGGTGAGAAAGTTTATGAGGACGATATGATATGCGCGTTTAAAGACGTAAATCCTGTTGCGCCGGTGCATATTCTTGTTGTTCCGAAGCTCCATATAGAAAGCGTTAACGAGATCTCCGGGGAGAATTCAAAATACGTTGCACACATCTTTGAAAAGATCCCGGAGATTGCAAAATCGCAGGGTATAGAAAGCTACAGGATCATCAATAACTGCGGCAAAGACGCAGGGCAGTCCGTTATGCACCTGCATTTTCACCTTATAGGCGGTATGGAACTTGGAGAAAAAATATTATGAGCAGTGAATATTACACCTTAAAAATAGCCGGTCTTGAAAGGAAATTAAAAAAGTTTCCCGTAAGCGATAAGCTTGATATTGCCGCATTTATTCTCTTCGGTGATGTGGAATTAACAGAGCACTGCGCAAAGGAACTGTTAAAAAGAGTGCCTGACTTTGATTACATATTAACGCCGGAGGCAAAAAGTATCCCGCTTGCGTATGAAATGAGCAGATTGAGCGGTAAAAAGTATATCGTTATCAGAAAAAGCGTTAAAGTTTATATGGATAACCCCGTTGAGATAAGCGAATCTTCAATAACCACAAAAGGAACGCAAAAGCTTTATCTCGGCCATGAGGACGGCGATCTTTTAAAAGGCAGTAAGGTTTTGATCGTAGATGACGTTATTTCTACCGGTGAATCGCTTGCAGCGTGCCAAAAGGTTGCGGATGCTTTCGGCGCCGTTACCGTTGCTTGCTGCGCCCCTCTTGCAGAGGGCGATGCCGCGGAGAGATCCGATATTATTTATCTTGAAAAATTACCTCTGTTCTTTAAATAAAGTTGATTTTGCAAAACTTATTGAATTATTAAACCCTCAAAGGTCATACTACCTTTGAGGGTTTTTTATAGAAAAATACTATATAAAATTAATACAATAATTATTAAGGCTGTGGAATTGATATGTATTCAAATCATTTTCAAGACAGTAAAAAAGTAGCTGTTGTCGGCGTTGGCATGGTTGGCATGAGCTATGCGTATGCTTTGCTGAACCAAAATATATGCGATGAGCTTTGCCTCATTGATATCAATAAGGAGCGTGCGGAGGGGGAAGCGATGGACCTTTCACACGGTCTGCCGTTTGCTCCCAGCAGTATGAAGATCTATTCAGGTAATTATAAGGACTGCACCAATATGGATCTGATCGTGATCTGCGCCGGCGCTCCGCAGCTTGAGGGGGAAACAAGGCGCGATCTTTTACAGAAAAACTATAAGGTTTTCAAAACGATCGTGAAGCCTATTGTTGAAAACGACTTTAAAGGCATTTTTCTTGTTGCAAGCAATCCGGTAGATGTTATGACAAAAGCTGTGCTCGATCTTTCCGGCTTTCCTCCCGAAAGGGTCATAGGATCCGGAACTTCGCTTGATACCGCAAGGCTGCGGTATATGATGGGCGATTATTTTAAGGTCAATCCCCGCAATGTTCACGCATATGTTATGGGCGAGCACGGCGATTCGGAATTCGTTGCATGGAGCAGCGCAATGCTCTCCGTTCTCCCGATCAGAGAGCTTGAATCGCATAACGAGCAAAGAATGGCGGATCTTGATGAGATCGCCGTAAACGTTCGTGATTCTGCATATAAGATCATCAAGGCAAAAAGAGCAACGTACTACGGCATCGGCATGGTTCTTGCAAGATTATCAAGGGCGATATTAAATGATGAGAATTCTATTTTCACCGTTTCCGCTTACCTTAACGGCGAATACTCGCATGAAGGGTTATATATCGGCGTTCCGGCGTTGATCAACAGGAGCGGCGTCAGAAAGATACTTGAGATCCCGCTTGATGATGATGAAAAGCAGAAATTCGCTGCTTCTGCGCAGGTCATTACGGAAATGTTAGATGAGATCGGTTCCTGAAAAAAACACAAGTATACCCCGCTTGAAAACGGCTTTCAGGCGGGGTAAAATTATGTTACTGATTATTTTCAAGCAGATATGTACCGCTTGCAAGTACGGCAATTGCGTAGTTGCCGAATTTAAAAAACTGCTTTACCGGTTCCTCAAATGTAAGATAATCCGAAACGGTAAGATTATTCCCGTCTATCTTTCTAACCATATTTGTAGATGCGCAAACATATATTTCACCGTTGTCAACGGAAATATGTGTAGGCTTTACAAAAGTGGAAGCGTCTTTGCCGCCTATTCGCAGATCGACCTGCATGGTTTGGCAGGAGTAGCGTATGGCGCAGCTCTCGGCAGGGCATATACACCAAAAATATTTACCGTCAAGTGAAAGCGAATTGACCGTTTCATCATGGTATTTAAAATATCCGCTCCACGTCAGTTCTCCGTCCCTGTCAAAGATACCCGCTTCGCCGTTTGGATAGATTACAAGCACGCGCCTGTCGTACAGAATTGCAGCGCTGCACTGAACAAAATTCGGAATGATCTCGCTTATCTTTTCAAACGAAGAACCGAATTTTTTAAAAAGATAAGCTTTTTTTGTAAGCACTTCAAGCGCTTTTTTTTCAAAATCAACAACGCTGTACTTTGCTTTGAACTGATTTGTGTTTAATATCGGATTTTTTTCTACGATCACAGCTTTGTTCTCGTCATATCTTAAAACATCTACGATTTCCTTAGTGCTTATTCTTATCAAGATTAAACCTCCGATGAAGTAAGATATCCAAGAGTCATGAGGCTGTCCGTCAGATGCACGTTTTCTACCAGCACCTCAGGGTGAGCCATGGCAATATCATAGTTGCTGAAATTCCAAAAGCTTTTGACCCCAAGATTGATAAGCAGATCGGTCAGTTCCCTCATATCGTTTGAGGGAATGCAGATCACAGCGCAAAGCGGTTTGTTATCTATGCAAAAATTTTCAATATATTCAATATTACGCACGGGTATGCCTTTTATCATTTTGCCGCATATCGCTTCATTCTTATCAAAAATTCCTATCACCTTAAAGCCGCTGTTTACGCTGAATATCTTGTTGCAAACGGCTTTTCCCAGGTTGCCGGCGCCGATCAGTATCGTTTTGCGCTCCTTTTCAACGCCCAGAATCTCGCCGATCTTGCTATGCAGCTCAGGCACGTTATAACCGTAGCCCTGCTGGCCGAAACCGCCGAAGCAGTTAAAATCGTGGCGGATCTGCGAGGCGGTAAGTCCCATTCTGTTTGCAAGCTCCTTGGAGCTGATTCTGACGATGCCGTTTTCTTTAAGGCTTTGAAGAAATCTGTAATATCTTGGCAGTCGTTTTATTACGGATATTGATATTTCCTCTTTTTTATCCATTTTATTACCTCTTAAATGATCAGTTATTTTGTCATTTCGGTTATAGTATCCATAACATAATTTCCGAATTCTTCACAGGTGCAGCCGGTGTCGCGGCCTGTGATCGTAAGCTTCTTTTCTTCAAACATACATTTGTCAAGCGCTTTTTCAAGTGCGTACGCCTTATCCTGATAGCCAATGTATGAAAGCAGCATTACAGACGCTCTCAGCATGCTGCACGGGTCTGCATATTTGCCTCTGCCCTCTGTTATCATTCTGGGTGCCGAGCCGTGGATAGCCTCAAACATGGCGTATTTCTTGCCGATGTTTGCAGAGCCGGCAGTACCAACGCCGCCCTGGAATTCCGCAGCTTCATCCGTAATGATATCGCCGTACAGGTTTGGAAGAACGAACACCTTGAAATCCTTTCTTCTGTTCGGGTCGATCAGCTTTGCCGTTGTTATATCCACGTACCAGTCGTCGGTTACGATGCCCGGATACTCCTCTCCGATCTTTTTTGCCGTGTTCAGGAATTTGCCGTCTGTTGTCTTAATGATATTTGCCTTGGTTATGATCGAAACTTTGCCTTTATTGTTCTTCCTTGCGTATTCATAGGCAAGGCGAGCGATCCTTTCGCAGCCCTCCTGCGTTGCAACCGTGAAATCAACGGCAAGATCATCGGTGATGTTCACACCGTAAGAGCCGACGGCATATCCGCCCTCCGTGTTTTCTCTGAAGAACGTCCAGTCGATTCCTTCTTCGGGTACGCGAACAGGGCGCATATTGGCAAATAGGTCAAGTTCTTTTCTCATGGCAACATTGGCGGATTCCACATTCGGCCAGCCGTCTCCCTGACGGGGAGTAGTTGTTGGGCCTTTTAATATAACGTGACATGCCTTCAGTTCTTCGAGCACGTCATCCGGAATCGCTTTCAGGCATTTGGCACGGTTTTCGATCGTAAGGCCGTCAATCTCTTTGAATTCCACCTTGCCGGATGCAACTTCGTCCTTAAGCAGAAAGGCAAGCACTCTCTCGCTTTCTTTTGTGATGACCGGGCCGATACCGTCGCCGCCGCATATACCGATAATGATTTTGTCAAGCTTTTGATAATCAACAAATTCATTATCTTCTTTGATTTTTTTTGCTCTTGCAAGCTGCCCCTCCATAAGGGTTCTGAATTGTTCAACCGCCTTGTCTATAGCAAGCTTTTCATTATTATCCATCGTATGATTCACTCCTTTTATTTATTCATTTCTCTTGTATAATCAAGCAGACCTCCGCAAAGGAGCATTGCTCTTTGACGGTCTGAAAGGTGAGATGCGTCCAGCTCATATTCTTCGTTTTTCGTTTTATTTATGAGCGTAACGGTTTCATTATTTTCAAGCTTTTCTCTGATATCCGGAAGTATCAGCTCGTCAAGCTGGTCTATCCTGTTATAATCCTCTTCATTTTTGAAGGTAAACGGCAGTATTCCGGCGTTAACAAGATTTGCAACGTGGATCCTTGCAAAGCTCTTTGTTATGACCGCTTTAACGCCAAGATATAACGGAACAAGCGCCGCATGTTCACGGCTTGAGCCCTGACCGTAGTTTGAACCGCCTATTATGATGCCTTTTCCTTCTTTTTTGATCCTTTCTGGGAATGTTTCGTCGCAAACCGCAAAGCAGTATTGGGAAAGATGCGGAATGTTTGAACGGTAGGGGAGAATCTTTGCTCCGGCAGGCATGATATGGTCTGTCGTTATGTTATCTCCTACTTTAAGCATCGCTTTGGCGCTGATATCGGCGGGCAGCGGTTCCGTTTTGGGGAAAGGTTTGATATTCGGCCCGCGCAGCACCTCAACGTTCTTCGCTTCTTCCACGCTCGCCGGCGGCTCTATCATATTGTCGTTAACAATAAATTCGCTTGGCATTTCAACCTTTGGCGCTTCTCCAAGCTCTCTCGGGTCGGTAAGATAGCCTGTAAGCGCAGATGCAGCAGCAACCTCAGGTGAAACAAGATATATGCCGGCGTCTTTTGTACCGCTTCTGCCTTCGAAGTTTCTGTTGAACGTGCGAAGTGAAATGCCGCCTGAATTCGGGCTTTGTCCCATGCCTATGCACGGGCCGCAGGCGGATTCAAGTATTCTTGCACCTGCGTTAATCATATCTGAAAGCGCACCGTTAAGCGCAAGCATATTGAGCACCTGCTTGGAACCCGGCGCTATGCAAAGAGAAACGGTTGGGCAAACCGTTTTGCCTTTCAGAATAGCCGCCACTTTCATCATATCAACATAGGAAGAGTTTGTGCAGGAGCCGATCGCAACCTGATCTACCTTGATCCTGCCGATCTCTTCCGTCGTTTTTACATTATCCGGCATATGCGGGCAGGCAGCCATAGGCTCTAAAGCGCAAAGGTCTATGTCAATCACTTCGTCATAGACCGCGTCCGCATCGGGAAGTATCTCCGTCCAGTCATTTTCTCTGCCCTGCGCCTTCAAGAATGCAAGCGTGATCTCGTCAGACGGGAATATAGAAGTTGTTGCGCCAAGCTCCGCGCCCATATTGGTTATGGTAGCACGTTCGGGAACGGAAAGCGTTTTAACACCGTCGCCGCCGTATTCAATAATTTTGCCTACGCCGCCTTTAACGCTCATGATTCTAAGAACTTCAAGAATGATATCCTTAGCGGAAACCCACGGTTTAAGATAGCCGTGCAGATTTATTCTTGTCATTTTGGGCATCGGAATATAATATGTACCGCCGCCCATGGCAACGGCAACGTCAAGTCCGCCGGCTCCCATGGCAAGCATACAGATGCCGCCGCCCGTAGGCGTATGACTGTCTGAACCTATAAGCGTTTTTCCGGGTATACCGAATCTTTCAAGATGCACCTGATGGCAAATTCCGTTACCGGGGCGTGAGAAATAAATACCGTGCTTTTTTGCCACGGTTTGTATATAACGGTGATCGTCCGCATTTTCAAATCCCGTTTGCAGCGTGTTGTGGTCAATGTACGCAACGCTCTTTTCGGTTTTAACGCGGTCAACGCCCATTGCCTCAAATTCAAGATACGCCATTGTTCCGGTGGCGTCCTGCGTAAGCGTTTGATCGATTCGCAGTCCGATCTCCTTACCGGGCACCATTTCGCCCTCTACAAGATGGGCTTTGATAAGTTTTTGTGCTAATGTAAGTCCCATTTATGCACCCTCCTTGAATAGTTATCAATTTTTTTATCAATCTATTTTATAATATTGCTCAACTTGTGTCAATCGTTTTGAATAATTTTTCATAATTTATATATTAATTATATAATGTTTGTTTCAATTTATTGAAATATTAATTTTTTTATGATAAAATAAATACAACAAATAGGGCATAATAAAACAAGGGCGTGATATCGTGAAAAATCACGTTATCACGATCGCACGGCACTCAAAATTTACCTGCGGTATAATTTTGAGATTGTTAAATTCCCATTATGCGCCTTATCCGGCTACAATAACGGCGTTAGGGATTTTTAACAATATGATTTGTAGCCGGAAAGGCTATGGGAATTATTATGCCCGAGGAAGAAATTCAAAACAACGAAAACAGTTCATCACAATCAGATTTTGAAACAGGTTCGATCACTGTAAAAAAGAATGGCCACTTTATCCATTGCCTTACGGTCATAGGCCAGATAGAGGGCCATTATATATTGCCGAGCCAGAATAAAACCACGAAATATGAGCATGTTATCCCTCAGCTTGTTGCCATTGAGGAAAGCGCGGAGATAGACGGCTTGCTCATAATCCTGAACACAGTCGGCGGCGATGTTGAGGCAGGGCTTGCAATAGCAGAGCTTTTGTCAACCATGAAAACGCCTACCGCTTCGCTTGTTCTCGGCGGCGGTCATTCCATCGGCGTTCCGCTTGCCGTTTCCTGCAGAAAGAGTTTTATTGTTCCGAGCGCTACCATGACCGTCCATCCGGTCAGAATGAACGGGCTTGTGCTCGGCGTGCCGCAAACTCTGTCTTATTTTGAAAAAATGCAGGACAGGATCGTCAATTTTGTTGAAAGCAATGCAAAGATCTCCGGCGATGACTTTAGGGCTCTTATGATGAAAACCGGTGAGCTTGTAATGGACGTCGGTACTGTGCTGGACGGCGAAGGCGCAGTTGCCTGCGGACTGGTGGACGAGCTCGGCGGCTTGTCTGATGCGCTCGGATATCTTAACAGTGTTATTGAATCGGAGGGCGGTCAATGATCTGGTCTGTTGTAAGTGGTAATGATATTTTCTATAATGCGCAGGACTGTGCAGCACAGGCTCCCGTCAAAGGGCGTTCAAGCAACCCGTATGATTATATAAGGTGCGGCTACAGTCTTGATCATGCTTCGATGTTCGGAGGTAAGGATATTGTCGATTTTAACAGCGATCTTTCAGGCAATCGGGCAGGTACTAACTTATTTTTTTCCCTTGTCTGAAAGCGGCCATTCGGCTGTTTTTCATGATTTTTCCGGTAGGCTTGCCAATACATGCTCTGAATTAACAGGGCTTATACATATAGGAATGGCTCTCGGTCTCATAATCGCGTTTTACAAGGTGTTTTTAAAGCTCATACTTGAATTTGCTTCAACGGTTTCAGAGGTTTTTACAAGAAAGCTTGATGTCAAAAAGACAAGCAATTCAAGAAAATTCATGTACTATACTTTTGTACCGTACATATTCATGCTGATTTATTTGATACCCGTAGGCGGCGGCAGAAATATATATGAGCTTCTGGATTCCTATTCCTATGACGGCAATCTTGTATCGGAGGGCGTTTGTTTTTTAATCACCGCCGTTTTGATCGTTCTTGCAAGTGCCAAGCTCTCTAAAAATGAGAAGGGCAGTCAGCTGTCCGCGCCCGCTGTGCTTATAACCGCTTTGCTCGTACTCTTCGCAATACCCATCTCCGGGCTTTCTGTATGCGCGGTAGTCCTTTGCGTGCTTGCCCTCTTTGGTGTGAACAGAAAGATTGCGTTCAGGTATTTTGTAAGTCTGTCCGTGCCGGTTCTGATCGTTCGCGGCATCATTGAGATTGCGCTATGTGTTACATATGTTAACATTATTACGGGCATCGTAGGCGTTGTGATTGCAGGCGCGCTGTCATTCTTTATTTCAAAGCTTTCGTTAAATCTGTTTAAAAACAATAAATTTAACTATTTCGCATACTATCTCTTTACTCTCGGCGGACTTAGTACGATAATCGGTATTATTGAGATCGTAATTCATAACAGATAGAGGAAATTATGGCAAACAAAAAGACGAATTCTAAAAAATGCAATAGTAAAGCAAAAAAAGCAGCTCCTGCCGCAAACAGAAATAATGCAGAGGTAAACAGAGTTGCCGGTATTTTGCTGTTTGCGCTTTCGCTATTGTTTTTGTTTATTGCAATCATAAAAGGACAGGGCGCATGGCTGTTTTTACATAACGTGTACGTGGGGTTGTTCGGCATCTTTGCAGCCTGTGTGTTCCCGATACTGACAATGGTGATCACCGTTCTCTATTCCATGAAAGAACAGGAGCCCAAAATGCTTGCCGTTAAGGGCGCGGAAAGCGTTATCATGGTGCTTCTGATCTCGTCCTGCATACATATTTTTCAGAACCAGCCGGGCGAAGTCTTTTCACAATGTGTTATAGATTCCTATAATCTTGCATCGGATTCCTTTAACGGCGGTCTGCTCGGCGCAGCTTTAGGCTGGCTGCTGCTGACTTTCGGGAAAGCGCCGGCGATTATTGTTAATATCCTGCTCATATTTGTGGACTTCATGTTCCTGAGCGGCATCACGATCATTCAGTTTTTGAAAGGCGCTGTAACGCCTGCAAAAGCCACATATGACAAGGTGCAGCCCGTTATTGAAGAAAAGATCGAGCAAAGAAAACGCAATAGGGTCAATATTGATGTTCCGCTTGATGAGGAGGCCCCCGCACAGAATGCTGATGAAAAGAAGAATAAAAAGAAAAAAGCAGAATCGGATACGCCTCAGATGGAAGAAGTCGTTGCAACACAAAAGCTGATTGATGAGATCAATGCTGCCAGCGCTAAAAATAAGGCGGAGCGGGAAAAGAAAAATGCTAAATCTATAGATGAGATCGTTGAAAATGCCTCCGGAGAAAACAGCGATGCTGTTAAACCAGATGAAAAATTTGAGGTTACGCAGGATCAGATGAAAGCGTCTGTTGAGGATTATGTTATTCCTCCCGTCTCTCTTCTTGTTCACGGTGAGCACGCTTCTACCAAAGATGTCAGCGGAGAGCTTAAAAATAAAGCCGAAAGACTTATAGAAACGCTGCGCTCGTTTAATGTTGAAGCAACGATTACCGATATCAGCCGCGGCCCCACAGTTACCAGATATGAGCTGAAGCCGGCGGCAGGCATCCGAATATCCAAAATTACAAACCTTGCGGATGATATTGCGCTGAACCTTGCGGCAACACATGTCAGGATAGAAGCGCCTATCCCCGGCAAGGCGGCTGTCGGAATAGAGATACCGAATACCGTTATGAACAAGGTATATATCCGGGAACTTATCGACACACCTGATTTTACCAAGCAAAGGTCAAAGCTTTCCGCAGGACTCGGTAAGGATATTGCCGGTAACTGTGTTTATTGCGATATTGCTAAGATGCCCCACTTGCTGATTGCCGGCACAACTGGTTCAGGTAAATCCGTCTGCATGAATTCAATTATTGTTTCCATTCTTTACAGAGCAAAGCCGGACGAAGTGAAGTTCCTCATGATAGACCCTAAAATGGTTGAGTTCAAAAAATATGCAGGTATTCCGCATCTTCTTGTTCCGGTTGTTACAGATGCAAAAAAAGCTTCCGGCGCGCTCGGCTGGGCGGTATCCGAGATGCTTCAGCGTTACAATAAGTTTTCTGAAACAGGCGTCCGCGATATCGACGGCTATAATAAATATGTTGCAAAGCATGAAGATATGGAGCCTATGCCGAAGATCTGTATTTTTATCGACGAGCTTGCAGATCTTATGATGGCTGCGCCTAAAGAGGTGGAAGATTCCATATGCCGTCTTGCGCAGATGGCGCGAGCTGCCGGTATGCACCTCGTTATAGCGACGCAAAGACCGTCTGTAGACGTTATTACAGGTCTTATTAAATCCAATATATCTTCAAGGATCGCGCTTACCGTGTCTTCACAGGTCGATTCAAGAACCATTCTTGATGCGGGCGGGGCGGAAAAGCTGCTCGGATACGGCGATATGCTCTATAATCCCATAGGCGCCAGCAAGCCTATCCGTGTGCAGGGGTGCTTTATCAGCGATGAAGAGATAGAAGAGCTTTGCGATTTCATCAAGAAGCAGGGCGAATCGGAATATGACGAAAATATTCAAAAAGAGATTGAAGAAAAAGCCGTTAAAGATAAGAAAAGTCCGTTTGAGGGTGAGGAAGAAGAAGACAATTATGACCCGCTGTTTGAAAAGGCGGCAGAGGTCGTCATAGAATCCGGCACGGCGTCCACGTCTTTTTTGCAGCGTAAGCTTTCGGTTGGGTATGCGCGCGGCGCTAAAATCATCGATCAGCTGCAGGATTACGGCGTAATAGGTCCCTCAGAGGGCAGCAAGCCGCGAAAAGTTTTGATGAATATGCAGATGTGGCTTGAAAAGCGTGCTTATGACGGCAATACGCCTTTTACGGCGGAAAATACAGAGCAGATGTCTTTTAGTGATACGGCTGACGATGATGCGGATGATCAGACCGATTTCGGTGAGGACATTATTGATAACCAGGACGTTGATTAAATAAATCAGAGGTATACTTATGAGCGGTGGTAAGCAAAGATCTGACGGATCCAAACACAGCGATATTCTTGTGGGAGTGGCGCTGCTGTTGCTTGCCGCCGTTTTTGCTTATCTTGGTTTTTCTCAGCCTAAGATTTCTAACGATTATACGGTTACTGATGCGCAGACGCAGATATATCAGCCTGATTTTGACATAACTTCGGATAACATTGAAGAAACGTCATCTGAAAATACCACGGCCGGCAATCTTAACGGTACGCAGAGCAATCAGCAAAATAATGAGTCCGGCGTATCTTCTGTAAGTTTCCCTGTAAATCTGAATACCTGCACCAAAGAACAGCTTATGGAAATAGACGGAATCGGCGAGGCACGGGCAGACGCTATTCTTGCCTACCGCGAGCATTTGGGCGGGTATACAAGCACCGAACAACTAATGGAGATAAGCGGTATCGGAGAAACAATTTATTCCAAGATCGCGCCTTATGTAACGGTATGAGCATTATAAAATCTGTTTTTGATATTTTTAAAACTGCTCTGTTTCCGAATAAATGCTGTATTTGCGGAAGCGTAATTGAATATGACAGACAGCTATGTGATGCGTGTGAGAATGCAGAACGCATAAAACCACCCATCTGCCTTAAATGCGGCTGTGAAAAAGCAGATTGTATTTGCAAAAAAGATTCGCACAAGCCGGAATATAAAGCAGTTGTTGCGCCGTATTATTATCAGGATTCCATTGCGCATGGTATTTTGAATTGTAAAATGAATGATCTTCCGGTTCTGACAAAAGCACAGGGCGCTGAGATCGCAAAGTCTGTTAAAACGTTTTATGAACTTGTTGATTTTGATTGCGTTTCTTATATTCCGATGCGCAGATACGACGAAAAATACCGCGGTTTTAATCAGTCCGCACTGCTTGCTGAGGAAGTGGCCGGTATCTGCGGCTGTGAATATAAAGCTTTGCTTGTTAAAAAGCACAGAACAAAAATGCAAAAGCGCCAGCGTGCCGAAAACAGATACGTTAATATGTATAATGCCTTTGATCTTGCCGAAAATGCGGATGTTGCTGACAAGACGATACTTTTGATTGATGATGTTAAAACAACGGGAGCGACGCTTTCTTCCGCCGCGTTAACGCTGAAGGCGTACGGTGCCAAAGCCGTATATTGTGCCGTTTTTGCGATCGTGAAATGAGGATAGAAGTACAAATGCTAACTACGCAGGAGATTATGAAATACTGTCTTGATAAGAAAGGCGCATATCTTGATTATCCTTTCGGACCGCAGCTTGCTGCCGTAAGGGTGGGTAAGACAGATGAGAAAAAAGGCAGGATATTTGCTCAGTTTTTCAGATTAAATGATGCGGATGTTGTAACCTTTAATTGCGATCCGCTTACTGTTCAGTTTTTCCGTAAAACGTATCCCGGATCTGTTCAGCGCGCATGGCATGTGCCGGAGGCGCAGCAAAGATATGCGTTTACGGTAGCGGTAAACGCGCTTGCAAGGGAAATCATGTATGATATGGCGGATAGCTCTTATATATACGCAGTCGGTAAACTCCCTAAATACGTACAAAATACTCTGTAAAATCATAAAAAAAGCAGCGCTTTCGCACTGCTTGTGAAATGGAGCGGCTGATGGGAGTCGAACCCACCTGTCAAGCTTGGGAAGCTTGCATTCTACCGATGAACTACAGCCGCATATAGCATGGTGCGGGTAACAGGACTTGAACCTGCACGGTCGCCCACAAGATCCTAAATCTTGCGTGTCTGCCAATTCCACCATACCCGCATTTTTATTTATTTTATCATTAATTCTTAATGAAATCAATATAAAAAAGGGGTATTTTATGAAAAAAACGGTAAAAATATTTTTAAGGGTCATTATTGCGCTGCTTACCGTCGTTATTCTCATCGGTGCAACGCTCGGCATTTATTATGCAGCTTCCAAGACCTGTACCTTGACCGTGAAAGTCAGTGAGGACGAGCCGCTTCAGGAGATCAGCGGCTGGGGTACTTCGGACTGCTGGTGGGCGGATGATATTTCGGACGAGCAGACAAGAAACGAGATCGCAGATTATCTGTTTTCCGATGACGGGCTTAATCTTGATACATACCGCTATTGCCTGTACGGCGGGTATGATCCAGAGAACAATGTTGTAACCAATGAATGGCGCTTGGGCGAGAGCTTTTTGGTCTACAATGACGAAACAGGCGAGTATGCGTATGACTGGAGCCGTGATGCAAATTCACAGGCAATGCTGCAGGCTGCACTGGACAGGGGCGTTGATACGGTTGTTTTATTTGCGAATTCGCCGCACTATTCCATGTGCAGAAACGGTCGTTCCAGCGGCCATGAGAGCGGCAGTGAAACCAATATAGACCCAAGCCGCTATGAAGATTATGTTGATTATTTCTTAACGATCACGCAGCATTTTATTGATGAGGGCGTTCCGGTAAAATATATTTCTCCGATCAATGAGCCGCAGTGGGGCTGGGGCGGAGACGCGCCTGCGCAGGAAGGCTGCCATTATGAGCCAGAAGAGGCTGTGGCGCTTTTGAAGATATTTGCACAGCAGATCGTTGAAAGAGGTATGGATGTTCAGCTTTACGCCCTTGAGAGTGGCAATATAGGCGACACGGCAAAGAATTATTACGATCTGATGATGGCTGATGAAGATATAAGCAAGGTTTTGGGTGTTTACAGTTTCCATTCTTATTTCAACGACAGCGATAAGATCAAAAAAGACCGTTTCGGAAACTGGATCTCAGACACGGTCACCGTTCGTGCAGATATGAGCGAATGGTGCGAGCTTCCGTCTGCCCATGACGCTTCCGACCCGCTTACTGCCGTAATTATGGCACGTGTAATCTCCAATGATATCGGCTGCCTCAACGTTAACTGCTGGAGCAACTGGGTGGCGATGAACGAAATGGGCGTGAATCCGGAGGACGGCAATGATTATTCGGATGGCCTTTTAGTGGCAAACGCGCAGGACACAACAGATTATTATGTTGCTTACCGGTATTACGGATATATGCATTACAGCCGATTTATTCCGGCGGGTTCAACCGTTCTGAAATGTTCGGACGGCGTATTTACCGTTGCAACGTATAAAGATGATGAAGGCACGCATTTCAGAGAGCTCGTGAATGAAACAGCGTATCTGACGCCGGACGGTAATGTTGTTGTAGTTGTTGTAAACGAGGGCGAAGCAAGAGATATAAAATTTGATCTTGACGGTTATACAAACGTAACCGTTTATACAACGGATTCCGAGCATAAATGCGAGCAGGTCTATAGCGGCGATGTACAGGATAGCTATGAATCCGCTCAAAATTCTGTTTCAACATATATTTTCAGTAAATAATAAGGTGATACTATGAGAGCTATAAAAGATATCAATAACGGCTGGTATTTTTCAAAGGAAGAGAAAAATCCTCCGCAAAAGCTTCCGGAGAATTGGGAAAAGTTAGATCTGCCGCATACTTGGAACGGACTTGACGGTCAGGACGGGGGAAATGATTATTACCGCGGTAAGTGCTTTTATGCCAAAGAAATACGGAGATCGGATTTTGACGGCGGCGACGCGCATTATATTCAGTTTGACGCCGTGAATTCCAGCGCTGAAGTCTATTTTAACGGCGAAAAGCTTATCACGCACCACGGCGGTTACTCCGCTTTCAGAGTGAAGATAGATGAATCTAAGATCAAAGAAAGCAATTTACTTGTTGTTTCCGCCGATAACAGCCCGAATGATTTTGTTTATCCGCAAAATGCCGATTTTACTTTCTACGGCGGTATCTACCGCGGTGTTAAGATCATAAATGTTCCTGAGGTTCATTTTTCTCTTGATTATTACGGCGCTCCCGGCATATCCGTTACGCCTGAGGTAAACGGAAACAGCGCAAATATTACGGTTCAGGCTTATTCTGATACGCAAGTCAGCGTTAAATTTGAAATATCGGATATGAACGGCAAGGTCATTTGCAGTACAGAAGTTTCGGGAAAGGACCTCTCCCACACCTTTACGCTCAACAATGTTCATCTCTGGGACGGAATGAAAGATCCGTATTTATATACCGCGTCCGCAGAGATGCTGGCTGACGGTGCAGATAAAATATCCTGCCGCTTCGGGTGCCGCTCGATCTCCTTTGATCCCGATAAGGGCTTTTTCCTCAACGGTAAATCCTATCCGCTGCGCGGTGTTTCAAGGCATCAGGACAGGCCCAAAATAGGCAATGCACTGAAATATGAGCACCATAAAGAGGATATTGACCTTATTTGTGAAATGGGCGCGAACACGATTCGTCTTGCGCATTACCAGCATGCGCAGGATTTTTATGACCTTTGTGACGAACGCGGGCTTATCGTTTGGGCGGAGATACCTTATATTTCAAATCATATGCCCGCAGGGCGTGATAACACGGTTTCACAGATGACGGAGCTTATCTGTCAGAATTATAACCATCCGTGCATTGTTACATGGGGGCTTTCAAACGAAATCACAATGGGAGGCGCAGCGGATAAGAATCTTTTGGAGAATCACCGCATTCTTAACGATCTTGTTCACAAGCTTGACCCAACAAGGCCTACTACACTGGCGGTCGTCACCATGTGCGATCCTTCGGAGGAGATTACTCGGATTTCAGATATTCTTTCCTATAATCATTATTTCGGCTGGTACGGCGGAACTGTGGATATGTACGGACCGTGGTTTGATGAATACCACAAAAAAAATCCGAATCGTGTAATCGGCATAAGCGAGTATGGGTGTGAGGCGCTGGATTGGCATACTTCGCAGCCGGAGCAGGGCGATTATACAGAGGAGTATCAGGCGTATTATCACGAGGAGCTGATTAAGCAGATCGCCGTAAGGCCGTATCTTTGGGCAACGCATGTGTGGAATATGTTTGATTTTGCTGCCGACGCGCGAGCAGAGGGCGGCGAAAACGGCATGAATCATAAGGGTCTTGTTACTTTTGACAGGAAATATAAAAAGGATTCTTTTTACGCATATAAAGCATGGCTTTCAGACGAGCCTTTTGTTCATATCTGTTCTAAAAGATATATAGAAAGGGTAGAGGACGAAACAACGGTTACCGTTTATTCAAATCTGGATTATGTTTCGCTTTATGCAAACGGAGAGTTGGTTGAAAAACAGGAAAAGGGCGATTTTCCGTTCTTTAAGTTCACCGTCAAAAACAGCGGGGAAACAAAGCTGTTGGCAAAGTCCGGCGAATATTCGGATGAGGCTGTTATCAAAAAGACGGATACTTTCAACGAAAAGTACAGAATGAAAGAAGAGGGCGCCGTCATAAATTGGTTTGAGATCACAACGCCGCCCGGCAGATATTCCGTAAATGACACGATCGGTGATATTATTTCCACATTCAAAGGAAAAATATTTGCAGTTCGGCTTCTTATGATGATCTCTAAAGCCTTTTCTTCAGGCGGCGGAGATAAAAAGAAAAAGGGCGCGGCAAGTATAGCCGGCTTTAAACAGAACAAGACCATGCTTGGAATCGCCAAAGGCTTTACGCTTAAGAGAGCGCTGATGATGATGGGCGGCAAATTCTCTAAGGAAGATATTTTGAAGATAAATTCCATGCTAAATAAAATTAAGAAAAAGTAGTTTTTCAAAAAGACCCGCCTGCACACGCAGGCGGG
>URED01000011.1 GCA_900546785.1 uncultured Oscillospiraceae bacterium
TCATCTCTTTTTTATTTTTTCTTTTTTCAGTCTCACATCATTGACAAATGTACAAAATTTTGGCGGCCCGTTATTTGCATATCTCGCTGATCTTAAAGCTTTGAAATTCCAGATAGCTGCTCGGCTCGGATTCATAAAGCACGCCGATGGTGTCCTCGTCTATCTGCGTAAGGCAGGAATAGGCAAAAAAGCCCTTATTCAGCGCAATATCCTTGAACCAGTCTATCTGCGTATATTTGCCCTTGACCATTCTGAGCTTGCCTATGGATATAACGCCGTCGCTCCTCGTCTTTTGGCTTGCGTGTGAGCAGAATACGTATTCGCCCGCAGTTATCACGCTCTTCTGGCATTTCGGGGCATACAGCGCTGTCTTTTTGCATTTTTCCCATGTCTTACCTCCGTCGCCGGAATAAGAAACGGGCGTTTTGCCAAAGCCTTTTTGCCTGCCGAGACCGAGTATGCCGCCGTTCGGCGTTTCGATCATCTGCCACTCGTCAATGTTCTGGGAATACGGGCAGCGGGTCATTCTGTGCCAGGTGTCGCCGTTGTCTATACTGTATATGGAAGCCGTGCCTTTCTTCAGCGAATACAGCGGCATAATGATGCGCCCGTCCTGTGTTGTAACGCCAACGCCGGGCGCAACGCCCAGAAATGTGCCGTCTTCTTCATGCAGGATCATATTCGTTATGTCGACAGGCTCTGTCCATGTCTTTCCGCCGTCGCTGCTCTTCGTCAGGAATACATAACATCTTTTAGGCGCCTTCAGCGGCGCACCGTATGTTGTAACGGCTCCCGCTTCGTTCTTGCCCATGGCGCCGTTCAGGTAGATGTTGCCCATGTATTCATCGCCCCTGTAGAGTGAGCCGGTGGGGGAGGTCACGCGGTAATCGGTGCTTTCTTTTTTTGCGTTTAAAACGCTGCCGTCCTCACAGATATAATAGAAATTCCCGTCCCGGTCATAGATCAGCGGCCGCATTCTGCCGTTCAGCTGCGCGTACGGTATCTTCTTTTTATCCAGCAGCTTCTTCCTGTGAAGCCCCATGCACTCCGGCCAGAAATCCGCGATCATGATAATATCTCCGTTCGGAGCTACCGCCATGCACGGATCTATGTAAAAGCCGGAGGCGTAGCAGTCGCTGGAGATCCTGGTTTCCCTTGCAGGCGGGGCGGCAACCGTTTCTATATTGCTCCATGTTTTGCCGCCGTCCTCGCTGCGCCTGATCGCCAGTTCAATATATCCCCAGTCCTCGCCCGTGGAGGCTCTGTCCACCGCGGCGATAAGCGTGCCGTTCGCGTTGATAAGGCTCGGTATCCTGAAAGCGATTCCACCGTTTGCCTTGTTGCTGTATTTTGTAAGTTCCTCTTTCAGGTAAACAGGGCTGCTGCCGCAAAAGATAAGCTGTGGCTCTCCCAAATCAATACCCCTTTCTGTGGAATATATCCGTTTTTTATTTATGCATTCAGTATAGCATATTTGGCAAATAATTCAAAGACTTTTCAGGAAGTTTACATTTTCTATTGCAATGAGGCGCAAATTTTAGTAAAATATTACTGAAAAATTTTGTAAAGGAGGAATCATCGGTGCTTTGGGAACTTAAAAAGTGCTGGTACAGAATCTACCAGGGCGCTTTTAAACTTGCCATGAATTTCCTTGACTGGTCGGAGCCGCATCTGCTTGAGGGCAAGGGCTCTGTATTAAGACTGCCGGAATTCATCAAGAGCAAGGGTATCAATAAGGTGCTTGTTGTAACAGATAAAGGCCTTATGAATCTTCATTTGCTGGATCCCATGTTTGAAAAGCTTACGGAGGCCGGCGTTGCATACGTAGTTTATGACGGCGTTCAGCCCAACCCCACAATCCCTGAGATCGAAGAAGCGCGTGAAATGTATATCAAAAACGGCTGCGAAGGATTTATCGCATTCGGCGGCGGTTCTTCTATGGACTGTGCAAAGGTTGCGGCAGCAAGAGTCGTTAAGCCGAATCAAACCGTGCGCAAAATGAGGGGCTATCTTAAAGTACTTAAAAAGCTGCCGCCGTTCTTTGCCGTCCCCACAACTGCGGGCACAGGCTCGGAAACCACGGTCGCCGCTGTTGTTACCGATCCCGAAACGCATGAGAAGAACGCGGTCAACGATATCTGCCTTCGTCCCAGATTCGCGGTGCTTGACCCGGAACTTACCGTAGGTCTGCCGCCGCATATCACATCGACTACAGGTATGGACGCGCTCACGCACGCTGTTGAGGCTTATATCGGCAGAAGCAACACAAAGCAGACAAGGCAGCAGGCTGAGGAAGCCACAAAGCTTATTTTTGAGAATATCGAAAAAGCTTATAATAACGGAAAGGATTATGAGGCAAGGGCCAATATGCTCAAAGGCTCCTATCTTGCGGGCTGTGCGTTCACCCGTGCATATGTCGGGTATGTTCATGCTATAGCTCATAATTTAGGCGGTCTGTACGGCACGCCGCACGGCCTTGCAAACGCGGTTATCCTGCCGTATGTGCTGGAATGGTACGGCAGCAAGATCTATCCGCAGCTTGCAAAGCTTGCAGATGTTGTGGGCATAGAGGGATCTTCCACAGCTGATAAGGCAGTCAAGTTTATTGAGGCGATCAAAAAGCTTAACGCGGATATGCAGATCCCGGATAAATTTGATATGATCAAAGAAGAGGACCTGCCCACGCTGATCACAAGGGCGCTCAAAGAGGGCAACCCCGGCTATCCCGTTCCCGTTATTATGGATTATAAGGATATGGAAAGCGTTATCCGCCGCTTTATGGCTTAATTTCAATATAATACATACTGCTGAAAGCGCGTTTTTACGAACGCGCTTTTTTGTATGTTTCCATTCGTCAATATTCACATCAAAGCACCGCTATATTTGTTTATTTTTCATAATTGTTTTACCGATTGTAACCTGTTATAATACTATATGGCAAAAATAATGAAAGGAAAAATAGACCGCCGCCGTTTTTGTGGCGGGTTTTGTTTTGATGAGGTGAATTTATGGAAAGCAGAAAATTAAAAACCTATACGCCGAAAGAACGGAATATGTATCTTGCAGGCATGTTCGGTCAGAATATGATCTATAACATTGTTGCTACCGGACTTGTAAGCTATTATTTACAATATGTAATCTATATTCCTGTTGCCGCAATAGGCGTTATCGTTACGATTGCTCGTGTTTGGGATGCAATCAACGACCCTATGATGGGTACGATTGTAGACAGAACTAAAAGTAAATGGGGAAAATGCAGGCCCTATCTTATTTTTGCGCCTCCCATTATAGGCCTTATAACAATACTTTGTTTTGTCAATGGAAATTATGTTCAGGCAGATACCGGTCTGGAACGCGGAATTATTATTGCATGGGCAGCAATTTCTTATATTCTTTGGGGCATGTCGTTTACTGTTGGTGATATTCCGCTGTGGGGAATCACTTCTCTTATGACCGAAGATCAGAACCAAAGAAGCCAGCTCTTAGGGCTTGCCAGAATGGCTGCCGGTGTCGGCGCGATCGGTGTGCTTGTTGTTCAAATAGCGCAGGTTGTTTCAAGCCTGTTTACTTCAAAAGGCTATGAACTTGATACTGCAAATAAATACGGATGGATTATAACTGTTGTTGTACTTACGGTAATCAGTACGCTGCTCTTTGAACTTGCCGGTATCGGAACACGTGAAAGAGTTCATAGCTCCGAAAAGCGCCGTACAATGAAAGAAAATTTCAAGATAATGTGGACGTGCAAACCGTTTCGTCAGATACTTATTTCCGGTATTCTCAGAAGCCCGATCCAGCTTCTTATGCTTATCGCCATGTCGTTCATCACATATTATTATGCAAACGGCGACTTTATGAACCTCTTTAAGGACGGCATCAACTGGCTTATGCTTCTTAACATAGCGATTATAGCTGTCGGTGTTTTTGCAGGTCAGTTCATCGCTATGGCTGTAACGCCTATCCTTTCAAAGAAATTTGAAAATAAAACGATTTATAATGCTTATTCCATCGGGGGCGCTGTTCCGTTCTTCCTGCTCATTGTTGTTTATCTCATTGCAGATGGTGATTTGACTACGATCGGCGGGGTAATTGTCGCCGGTATTCTGCTTCTGTTTGCAAGCTTTGCTATGGGTGGTATCAATGTTATGCAGTCCGTAATGATCGCTGACTGCGTAGATTACGAGGAATATCATACGGGTATCCGCCCGGACGGAATCTTCTTCTCCGGCCAAAGCTTTATTACCAAGCTCGCAGGCGGTATAGCTGCTCTCATTCAGTCCGCTGCATATGCAGCTGTTGGCTTTTCGGATACGAATATCGCAAAAATGAATGAAGATCTTGCAAACGGCGCAAGCTTTGTCACTTACAATGACGGTAAATATGCCATGATCATGTTTTTCCTGATTTCAGTTCCGATCGCAATCGGTATGATCCTTTCTGCGCTTCCGACTTTGAAATATGCGCTTTCTGATAAGGAACATGAACGAATTCTCAATGAATTGATTGAAAGACGTGCCACACAGGAAGAAGCTTCAGAAAACGGAAGCAAAGAAAATTAATTGAATTCTGATTAAACGCTGTTTTAAACAACTTTAAGGGGTAAAAGAAACTCCGCCTGCTTTTGCAGGCGGAGCTTTCTTTATATATTGTGATTTACTTTTATTGAGTTTACTTTTTGCGCCGCTTAATTGCGGGGAATATGACCGGCATTTCTTCTCCTGCCTTTTGCATCTCCTCAAAAAGCAGATATTTCATCTCTCTGCGTATGTGCGCATATTTCGGGTTCTTAACCAGATTGTTCTTTTCGTTCGGGTCAAGCTTTAGGTCGTAAAGATAATCCTCAAAATACACTCTGCTGTTTTCGTGCAGGTAACCGGAGGGATTGATGTCCCTAACGGAATATTTGAATCTGTCCGTTCGAACGGCACGGCCGCACTGGCTCTCGCTGATCTGCATGAATACGCATTTGCGCTGCGTTTCGGGGTCGTCCGTCTGTGCCGTAAGATCGCACCCTTTAAACTGCTTCGGTATTTTGATCCCCGCCATGGAAAGCATGGTCGGCGGCAGATCGATCAGGCTTACGAGGCGTTTGTCGCGCCTGCCGCCCGAAAAGCCCCCACCCTTGATGATCAGCGGCGTATGAATGCTGCTTTCGTGGCAGCTTCGCTTGTATTCCATGTTTCTTGTTTTAAAGTGGCAGCCGTGGTCGCTGGTGTATAGGATTATGGTGTCGTCATAGATTCCAAGCGCTTTCAGCTTATCCACAAGCCTGCCTACATTATAGTCCAGTCGGTTTATGGCGGAAATGTAATCCGGGTACATCTCTTTGTAATCGCCTTTTAAAAAGGTCAGATCGTCGGGCAGAGGGTAGTCCTTGTATTTTTCAATCGTTTCTTTGTACCCCTCAAAACGGTTTCTGTCATTTTGCTGGTGCGGTTCCAGCTGGCTCACAAACATAAAAAACGGCTTGCTCTTATCTCTTTTATCAAGGTATTCCAGCGCGAAATCGTTTATACAGTCCGCCCGATAGCCCTTGAAATCGATTCGGTTTCCGTTTTCGTCAAAAACATATCCGTCATACCCGTGAGAGGTGAATTCAAGGCAGTCCGCCGCGCGCCAGTATTGGTACTTGCCCTGTCTGTCGCGTGGAACGGCGGTCTTTTCGCAATGCACGCCTATGCCCGGATACTTGTCTGACCCCAGGTGCCATTTTCCTATGTACGCCGTCTGATAACCCGCGTTGTTAAAATATTCTGCAAGCGGCGTGATGTCACGCGGCAGAGCGATAGCGTTCGTATAACAGCCCGTTTCCGTAGCGTACATCCCGCTTTGCAGGCAGGAACGCGCCGGCCCGCACACCGGCTGGCAGGTAAAGCTGTTTTCAAAAAGTACGCCCTCGCTTGCAAGCTGCATCAGATTCGGCGTTACCTCTTCGTTAACGGTATCCCATCTCTGCTGGTCTGAAAAATAAAAAATAATGTTCTTCATGTATTAAACCTTTCTGCGTATTCAGCCTTTTTTGCTGCCGCCTGTTTTTTCTTCAATATATATGCTGCTTGTGGGGTAGGCAAAATCCGTGCCGTTATCTTCAATGATCTTCTTGATCTCAAAATTCAGCTCTTCCAAAAACGCATAGTATTCTTCCAGATTGGTTATCAGTACATAGCATCTGATCTGTATTTTCAGAGCGGAATCGTCAAACGCGGTAAAGCGCACCCTTATGTTCTCATTTTCCACTTTTTCATGGTTCTCAAGGAAAGTTCTAATATCGTTCAGGCATTTTTTCAGCGTTTCTTCAGACGTTGAATACAGCAGGCCTATCTCCGTTTCAATCAGGCGCTTATTCAGCTTTGCGTAATTCGTGATCAGATCGTCCGCAATGATCGTGTTGGGAACTATGATTACGGTGTCGTCCAGCTTTCTTATCCTCGTTGAGCGCATGGTGATATCCTCCACCGTGCCGGAAAATTCCTTTGTTTCAATGAAATCGCCTACGTCAAACGGCCGGTCAAACATGATTACAAAGCCGGATATAATGCTTTGCAGTGTGTCCTGCGCCGCAAGGGAGACGGCAAGTCCGCCCACGCCAAGCCCGGTCAGCAGACCGTTTATATTGTAGCCGAGTTCGGAGATAACCATGATCACGGCAATGCACACCGTAAGCACTTTCAGGATGTTTGCAATAAATTTTACGGCTATGCTGTTTACCTCGGGGCTTTTGCTCTTTGCGCCCAAAACGCTTTCCAGATTATCGGAAACATAGCTGATTATGAGCCAGCATACAAAAAGAATGGAAAGTATCTTGAAAGCGCCGGTCACTGCCGAATGCCTGTAGTTTAGGATAACGCCGATATACGCGCCCAAAACGATAAAGTATGAGGAAAGCGGTTTTTTCAGGCTGTTTATAAACCCGGCGCGCCGCTCCGGCTTTTTAACAAAGAGCACTTTTGCAATCAGCCGCAGTATTCCGTCTGCAAGCTTGTTCCTTAGGGCAAGCAGGGCAAGAAAGATCACCAGCCCCAGCCCGATGTTGAAGTAGGTTTCATATTCGTTTATGAAATTTTGAACCGTCTCAAGCATATTATCCCTCCTTAGCCACGCAGTAAAAGTTGCTCTCCCACGCCGGTATGTATACGCTGTGCCTGAAATAAATATCGTAATTCGGATTGATATCCAAAATTTTAAGCGGCAGGGCAAACATATCCTCGTTCCTGTGGTAGGCGCAAACATAAAGCTTCGGCGTGTATTTTTTTATTGTTTTCTCGCTGCCGCAAAGCGCTTTCAGCTCCGCACCCTCAATGTCCATTTTGATTAGTGTTGCGCCGCCGGTTGCAATGCTGTCCATGTCGATCGCTTCAACGGTATTTCCCTCGGCGGAAAGCTTTGAGTTCCGCCCGGCTTTTGCAGAAAAGATCAGCGTGTCTTTTTTATCCCACGCCGCGGCGTTGATCAGCCTTATATTTTCCATTTGCGCCGTGTTTTTGGTCAGCTTCTTAAAATTCTTTGCGTCCGGCTCAAGCGCCGTGATATGCGTATATTTTCCTTTGGTGTATGCCGTGAATTCCCTGATCGTGTCACCGTCATACGCGCCCGCGTCAATGATCTTTTCGTGCGCGCCAAGCTTAAGAATATCACGGTAGATCACGTTTTTGTCCTGCGTTGCGCAGTTTAAAAGATATTCTATCCTGCCGCTTATCTTAAATCGCAAAACGTTTTCGTAAACGCGCCTGCTCTCATCGTCCGCAAGCAGGGAATATACCCTTTCAAATTCGCTTTTATGCTCCGCAAAATATTTCCCGGTAAATAATCCGCCGCCGGCAACGGGTATGTCCGGCGCGATAACGCGGCGTTCGCTTGCTATTTTTTTAATGTTCTCAATCACATCGCTCAGCCTTGTGGCAAAGCCGAGAACCACATTAAAATCCGGCAGTCTTTCGCAGACTTCCCGGTAAGTAAGAACCTTTTTGCCCAGAAAGCTCTGCCCGCGAACAAAATCATCGCTTGCAAAGATCTCGCTTACCTGAATGCCTTTTTCGTTCAGAACGGCGATTATCTTTTCGGCAGCGTCACCCATTCCGTAAACGGCAACCGGCTTTTTATCGTTTAAAAGGAAGTCCCATGAATCGGTCTCCCACAATTCAAGCTTCATAGTTCAGATCACCCGCTAAATTCATTATAAACACAAAATAATGCTAAATCAAGATACTTTACAAATACTTTAAAAAAGATTATAATTAATAATACAAAAATTCGGAAAGTGAAATTTTATGATAGAACAGATCGTTAATCTTGACGCTATGGAGCAGGCATTGAGCCTCTTCGGTTCGTTTGATGAAAATATCAAAATAATAGAAAAAGAATTCGGCGTTTCCATTATCAGCCGCGGCTCCAGCCTTAAAGTTGTGGGTGAGGCTGAAAACGTTTCGCTTGCCGTGCGCGCGGTAAACAGCCTTATCGTGCTTATTAATAAGGGCGAAACGCTGTCGGAGCAGAATATCCGCTATGCCATCGGCCTTGTCAGGGAGGGGAATGAGGACAAGCTCTCCTCCATGTCTACCGATACCGTGTGCATAACGGCAAAGGGAAAGCCAGTTAAAGCGAAAACGCTGGGCCAAAAAAAGTATTGCGAGGCAATCAAGAATAACACCATAACTTTCGGCGTAGGCCCCGCAGGCACAGGCAAGACCTACCTTGCCGTTGCCATGGCGGTCACGGCTTTTCGTGCAAAAGAGGTCAGCAAGATCATCTTAACACGCCCCGCCGTGGAAGCGGGCGAAAAGCTCGGCTTTCTGCCGGGCGATCTCCAAAGCAAGGTGGATCCTTATCTGCGCCCGCTTTACGATGCTCTGTTTGAAATGCTTGGGGCGGAGAATTTTCAGAAATATCAGGAGCGCGGCACAGTTGAAGTCGCCCCGCTTGCCTATATGAGAGGCAGAACGCTTGACGACAGCTTTATCATTCTTGACGAAGCGCAGAATACAACGCCGGAGCAGATGAAGATGTTTTTAACAAGGCTCGGTTTCAATTCCAAAATGGTAGTGACCGGCGATATTACCCAGATCGATCTGCCCAGCGGTAAAAAATCAGGCTTAAAGCGCGTGCTGCGTATACTTAAAAATGTGGATGATATAGAGATATGCCGCTTTACGCAAAAAGACGTGGTAAGGCACAGGCTCGTTCAGGAGATCATCAAGGCATATGAAAAGTATGAAAGTGAGGAGAAGAAATAATTTATGAATAAAGTGAAAGTCATCATCTCCAACACACAAAAGAAGATCAAAATACCCACGGGGATCAGATTGCTGATCCGCCGTTGCTGCCATGCCGTTTTGCAGCTTGAAAATTTTGACGGCTCTGCCGAGGTCTCCGTGCGCTTTGTGGATAACGAGGAGATCAGAAAGCTGAACAAGCAATACCGCAATATCGATAAGGAAACCGATGTGCTGTCTTTCCCGATGGGCGAGGACGGCAATTACGATATAAACCGCGATACCGGCGCAAAGATACTCGGCGATATCGTGATTTCCATGGAAAAAGCTGTGGAGCAGGCGCAGCTCTATAATCACCCGCTTCAAAGGGAGATCGGTTTTTTGACTGTCCACTCCATGCTGCATCTGCTCGGCTACGATCATGAGCAGGGCGGAATGGAAGAAGTCCGCATGCGTGAAAAGGAAGAGACCGTTTTGACCCAGATCGGCTGGAAACGTGATAACAGTTACTATATGGGAGATGAAGAATGAATACAAAAACGGCATTCATCACCATTGCCGGCAAGCCTAATGTTGGCAAATCCTCTATTCTGAATAAGCTGCTCGGCACGAAGATCGCCATTGTTTCCTCCAAGCCGCAGACCACTCGCACCAAGATCATGGGCGTGCTTACCGAGGGCGATATCCAGCTTGTGTTTACCGATACGCCCGGCTTTCACAAACCGCATAATAAGCTTGGGGAGATCATGAACTCTGCTGTTAAGGACAGCCTTGGCGGCACAGACGCGGTCCTGTTCGTAGCGGAGCCTAAGGGCGAGCTCAATGAAAAAGAGCTTGAACTTATCAAAAAAATCAAGCAGGAAAAGGCGCCTGCGATCCTTGTAATCAATAAAATAGATACTTTGGCGGATAAGACAGTCTTGCTTGCGCGCCTGCGCGAGCTTTCTTCCTATTATGATTTTACCGCCGCTGTTCCTGTTTCCGCCGAAACGGGCGAGGGGCTTGATGACCTGATGGAAGAAATGAAAAAGCTTGCCGTGCCCAGCGTTCATTATTTCCCGGATGACACGCTCACGGATCAGCCGGAAAGGGTCATTGCCGCGGAGATCATAAGGGAAAAGCTCCTGCGCCTTATGGATAAGGAGATACCGCACGGCACCGCCGTTGCTGTTGAAAAGATGCGCGAGCGGGAAGATAAGGATATACTTGATATAGACGCCGTTATTTACTGCGAGCGGGAATCGCATAAGGGCATGATCATCGGCAAACACGGTGTAATGCTCAAAAAGATCTCCACTTACGCAAGGCAGGATCTGGAGCGTTTTTTTGATAGTAAAGTAAATCTTCACACCTGGGTTAAAGTAAAAGAGGGCTGGAGAAACAAAGAGGGACTAATACGCAATTTCGGGCTGGAGGAATAATCCGCCTCCTATACCTGAATATGGCACAAATGAAAACCGCCGCATAGGATAAAATAAAAACGGTGGTATTGATGAATGATGAATATTGGCTTCGCTTTGTCAGCTCCGGCAAAGTGAAAGATTATCTTGATTATAAGCAGCATGCGGAAAATATAAAGGGCATTGCAGATGAAAATAACAACGAACGGCTTAGTGATAAAGGAACAAACAACAGGGGAGAGTGACCGCTTAGTTACTCTCCTTACTGCTGATTACGGGATTTTACGCGCCTTCGTGCGCCGCGCAAAGTTTGTTAAGAGCCGCACGGCAAGCGCCACTTCGCTGTTTTCGTATGCCAAATTCACACTTTATAAAACACGGGACGCCTATACTGCGGATGACGTTGTGCCCATAGAGGTGTTTTTTGACCTAAGAAAGGATATTGAAAGCCTTGCGCTTGCCCAGTACTTTGCCCAGCTCGCTTACGAGATGGGCGCTGAGGAGCAGCCGTGTGAAGAACTTTTGCGCCTTACGCTGAATTCGCTGCATCTGCTTTGCAAGGGCAAAAAGAGCAGGGCGCAGATCAAAGCGGTGTTTGAATTTCGCAGCGCGTGCCTCGGCGGCTATATGCCGAATATACTTGCCTGTGATACATGCGGTACATATGAAACGGATCTGATGTATTTTGATACGCTGGAGGGCAATATCTACTGCGAAAACTGCCCTAAAGCGGGCGCGCTTCCCGTGCCGGTCAATGTTATAAAAGCCATACGGTTTATATGCCTTACGCCTCCCGAAAAGATCTTCAGCTTTACGCTCAGCAGTGAAAATCTGGAGCTTCTCGCCACGGCGGCGGAAAGATATATTCTCTCCCGCGTGCAGCGCAGGCTGAGCGCGCTGGAGTTTTATAAAGGATTAGCAGATGAAAATGAATAAACATTATGAGGCGCTTGAACTCGGCGCAGTGCTTGAAATGCTGAAAAACGAAGCGTCAAGCGAGGACGCCAAAGCAGCTGCGTCAGCGCTTGTGCCCACAAATATTTTGAGCGAGGCTCAGCTTTTGCTCGCTCAGACGGAGGACGCCTTTTCGCTTCTTGCAAGGTTCGGCGGCCCGTCCTTTTCCGGGCTGAAAAATGTAAATAACGCCGTAAGCCGCGCTGCGGCGGGCGGAGAGCTCAACACTTCGGAGCTGTTGTCCATAGGCGGCACACTGCGCGCCGTTCGTTCGCTTTACGAGTGGTACGGCAAGTGCAGCGGCGTTTCAACAAGCCTTGATTTTTTCTTTGATTCCATCACCGTGAATAAATATCTGGAGGAAAAGATATTTTCCGCCATCGTTTCGGAAGATGAGATTGCAGACCGCGCTTCGGACGAGCTTTATGAGATCAGGCGCAAGATCAGGGCAAAGTCAAATTCCGTGCGTGAAAAGCTGAATTCCATTATTCACAGCGCGCATTATCAGAAATTTTTGCAGGAGCCCATCGTCACACAGCGTTCCGGCAGATACGTTGTTCCCGTTAAGGCGGAGCACCGTGCCGATGTGCCCGGGCTCGTTCACGATATGTCCTCCTCCGGCGCAACGGTCTTTGTGGAACCTGTTTCCGTTGTAGACGCCAATAATGAGATCAAGATCCTTGAAGGGCGCGAACGCGAGGAGATCCGGCGTATATTGTTTGCGCTTTCGCAGGAGGCGGGCAATTTTTCCGAAAGCATCAAGAATTCTTATGAAAACGCCGTGCAGATCGATCTGATCTTCGCCAAGGCACGCATAGCATATAAAATGAAAGCCACGATGCCGCTGCTGAATACAGACGGCAGGATCGTGTTGAAAAAAGCGCGCCATCCTTTGCTTGATCCGAAAAGCGTGGTGCCTGTCGATATATCGCTCGGCACGGATTTTGACACGCTTGTTATAACCGGCCCCAATACCGGCGGCAAGACCGTTTCTATCAAAACGATCGGGCTTTTATCTCTTATGGCAATGTGCGGCCTGCTCATTCCGGCTGCGGATCGTTCAGAGATCGCTGTGTTTGGCAATATCCTTGTTGATATCGGCGACGAGCAGAGCATTCAGCAAAGCCTTTCCACCTTTTCCGCGCATATGGTGAATATGATTGCCATTCTGAAAAAAGCCGGCGAAAATTCCCTTGTACTTATAGATGAACTCGGCGCGGGCACGGATCCTGTAGAGGGAGCGGCGCTTGCCGTTGCCGTAATTGAGAGCCTGCGTGCCAAGGGCGCGAAGATCGCCGCCACAACGCATTATGCAGAGCTTAAAGCCTATGCGCTTGAAACGCCGGGCGTAACAAACGGCAGCTGTGAGTTTGATGTGGATACGCTCCGGCCTACTTACCGTCTTCTGATCGGTGTTCCCGGGCGCTCAAACGCCTTTGCCATATCAGAGCATCTGGGGCTGGATAAAGATGTTATAGAAAAAGCCAAGCACCTTGTGGATAACGAAAGCCGTTCCTTTGAGGCAGTCCTTCAAACGCTTGAAGAAACAAGAAAAGAGCTTGAAAAGGAAAAAGAAAGGGCAGAGAAAGCTACCGAAGCGGCGGACAGAATGAGAAGAAAAGCGCAGTCCGAAAAGGATAAGGCGGCGCAGCTTCGCAATCATGAGCTGGAAAGGGCAAAGCGTGAGGCGGAAAAGATCATCGCCTCTGCAAAGCGCCAAAGCGCGGATTTCCTGCTCCGCCTTGAGCAGCTGAAAAAAGAGGCAAACGCAAATAACGCTACCGAAACGGCAAGAAAGACCCGTCGTGAGATCAAAAACCGCCTTGGTGAGATGGAGGATTCCGTAAATCCCCGCCGCCTTGCAGATGAGTGGGACGAGGATTATAAGCTTCCGCGCCCCGTACAGCCCGGCGATGCTGTTGTGATCCGCTCTATCGGAGAGGGCGAGGTCATCGAGGTAGGGGAAAACAACGTCCTTGTAAAATCCGGCATGCTCAAAACCAGAGTGAAAATGTCTGATCTCAGGCTTATCAAAAAGAAAGAGCCGCCCAAGCAGAGCAAACCGTCGCTGCTCTACAGAACTTCTTCCAAAGCCGATTCCGATATCAGCACGGAGATAGACCTGCGCGGCAAAACGGTGGACGAGGCACTGCACGAGCTTTCCCTCTTTATTGATAAATGTGTTTTGCTGAATCTGCACGAGATCCGTATTATCCACGGCAAGGGAACGGGCGCGCTGCGCGCCGCAGTGCAGCAGGAGCTGCGCCGGCATCCGAATATTGCGGATTTTCGCCTCGGCGTTTACGGCGAGGGCGAAAGCGGCGTGACCATTGCGCATTTAAAATAATTAATTATAAATCTATTTTTTTTAGATGGGGGCGCGTCTGCGCCCTCTTGATTTCTGCTTAGGTATACGACATTTTGTGCATCCTGTTTTTCTTTTTTTCAACATTTTGTGTCAATACTTATTACAAAAATTTAACCTGAAAAAACTTTTCTGTTTTACTTGACTTATTCACTTCGCTTATGTATAATATCTACTGCTGTAAAGATTATCTACTTTACACTTAAACGGATTGCGGAAAGGGGTCATAACGGTGGCTAAAAATCTTGAAGTTTCTTTTTTGCTTGATTTTTACGGCGAAATGTTAACTAAGAAACAGCATGATTTTTTAGTTTACTATTATAACGAAGATCTTTCTCTTTCCGAGATCGCGGAAAATGAGGGCATCACGCGCCAGGGCGTAAGGGATTCCATAAAGCGTGCCGAAAACCAGCTTTTTGATATGGAAAACAGGCTCGGACTTGCAAAGCGCTTTACGGAAATGAAAAAAGGCCTTGATGAGATCAATCAGTGCGCAGAGGCTATTAACGAATACAATCTCAACCACAGCCTTTCAAGAGAGATTAACGATAATGTTTCAAAAATAAAGGCAACGGCAGAATATTTATCCCAGTTTTAATGTTTAGGAGTTGATCGCTTTGGCATTTGAAGGCCTTTCGGAAAGGCTTGAAAATTCCTTTAAAAAGCTTCGCGCAAAGGGCAAGCTGACCGAATCCGATGTTAAGGACGCGATGCGCGAGGTCCGCCTTGCACTGCTTGAAGCGGATGTCAACTACAAGGTTGCAAAGGATTTTACCAATTCCGTTACCGAAAGGGCTATCGGAGAGGACGTTATGGAGTCCCTCACGCCCGGCCAAATGGTAATTAAAATCGTTAACGAAGAGCTGACAGAGCTTATGGGCGGCAGCGAAAGCAGGCTTGCTCAGGCAAATCATCCGCCAACCGTTATCATGATGTGCGGACTTCAGGGCTCGGGTAAAACAACACACAGCGCAAAGCTTGCTTTAAAGCTAAAAAAAGAAGGGCACCGTCCGCTTCTTGTTGCGTGTGATATCTACCGGCCCGCCGCTATCAAACAGTTGCAGGTCGTCGGCTCGCAGGTCGATGTTCCCGTTTTTGAAATGGGTACGGAGAATCCTGTTAAAATTGCAGAGGAAGCCGTTAAACACGCAAAGGATCACGGCTATGATTATGTGTTCCTGGATACCGCCGGCAGATTGCATATTGATGAGCAGCTTATGCAGGAGCTTCAGAATATCAGAAGCACCGTTCACCCGCATGAGATATTGCTCGTTATAGACGCCATGACCGGTCAGGACGCCGTGAACGTTGCAAAATCGTTTAACGATACACTCGGCATAGACGGCGTTGTTTTAACAAAGCTTGACGGCGATACAAGGGGCGGCGCCGCGCTGTCCGTAAGGGCAGTAACGGGCAAGCCCATCAAATTCGTCGGCACGGGCGAAAAGCTCGGAGATCTTGAGACCTTCCACCCAAGCCGTATGGCTTCCCGTATCCTCGGTATGGGCGATGTGCTCTCGTTTATTGAAAGGGCAGAGCAGAGCCTTGACCAAAAAAAAGCGGCAGAGCTTGAAAAGAAGCTTGCCAAAAACAAATTTGATCTGAATGACCTGCTGGATCAGTTTGATCAGATCTCAAGAATGGGCAGCCTTAAGGATACGATCAAAATGATCCCGGGTATCGGCTCTAAGATCAAGGACGATGATATTGACGAGCGCGCTTTTGACAGATCACGTGCAATCATCTATTCCATGACCAAAGAGGAACGCGCGCACCCGGATATCATAAACCCTTCCCGCAAGCGCAGGATCGCGGCGGGCTGCGGCATGAAGGTGGAGGACGTCAATAAGCTCCTCTCTCAGTTCAAGCAGATGAAAAAGATGATGAGCCAGTTCGGCGGCAAGAGCGGTCCCAGAGTCAGCAAAAAAATGCAGCGCCTGCTCAGGCAGAACCCGGATATGGCGCAGAAGATGATGGGCATGACCGGCTCAGGTAAAAATAATCCGTTCGGATTTTAATTCAGTATTAACCCGATTTCATTTCGGTTTAGTAAATAACATTATTTTATATGGAGGAAATAAAAATGGCAGTAAAGATCAGACTTCGCAGAATGGGCGCGAAAAAGGCACCTTTCTATCGTGTTGTAGTTGCAGATTCCAGATACCCGAGAGACGGCCGTTTCATTGAGGAGATCGGAACTTACAATACGATGGTTGACCCCGCAGAGATCAAGATCGATGCGGAAAAGGCAAAGAAATGGATCGCAAACGGTGCGCAGCCCACAGATACAGTAAAGAGCATTCTCAAAAAAGAAGGCATTCTTTAATCTTTGTTAAGGGATTATAAGACGGAGGTGTTTTCTTTGGAGGAATTGTTGGTTGCAATTACCAAAGGCCTTGTTGATAACCCCGATGCCGTTACCGTTGAGGTTGATGAGCCGAACGAGGAGGGCGTCATCTTCTATCATCTTCACGTTGCAGAGGAAGATATGGGCAGAGTTATCGGCAAGCAGGGCAGGATTGCAAAGGCAATACGTGTTGTTATGCGCGCTGCCGCAACAAGAAACGATCAAAAGATTTCTGTTGAAATAGATTGATCTGTAAAAAAATAAAACCGCTCTTTACGGGCGGTTTTTTGCTTGCAAAAAAAGTCCTGAAAATATATAATGTTTTTGGTGGTAAAATGAAGCAGTTTCTTGAAATAGGAAAAATAGTGAATACACACGGCATCAAAGGCGAGCTGCGGCTTCAGCCGTGGTGCGACAGCGTTGATTTTATAAAGCAGTTCAAAACGCTTTATCTTGATGAAAACGGCACTGCCGCCGTTGCGCTCTCCGGCGTCCGCCCCCATAAAAACATGGCGGTGATCAGGCTGGCAGGCATAAACAGCATTGATGAAGCTCAAAAGCTTAAAAACCGTATCCTTTACTGTAACAGAGATGACGCCGAGATCGCCGAGGACGCCAATTATATTCAGGATATCATCGGCTGCCGTGTAAATGACGCGCAGACCGGCAGGAAATACGGCACCGTGGCCGATGTGCTCAATTACGGCGCCTCCGATATTCTTGAAATAGATACGGCGGAAAAAAAAGAATATGTTCCGATCATTGATGATATAGTGAAAAATATTGACTGTAAAGCGGGAATTATAGAAATAATACCTATGAAAGGGCTTTTTGATGAGGATTGATATCATGACGCTCTTTCCCGATATGTGCCGCGCGTATCTTTCCGAAAGCATTATCGGCAGGGCGCGCGCTGCGGGAAAGGTGCAGATAGAGTGTACCGATATTCGTGATTATACCGAGGATAAGCACCGCAGGGTGGACGATACCCCCTACGGCGGCGGCATGGGCATGATCATGCAGGCGCAGCCGATCTATGACTGCTATCAGGATATTTGCAGCAAAGCGGGCGCAAAGCCGCACCTGATCTATTTGACCCCGCAGGGCAAAACGCTGACGCAGCAAAGGGTGAAAGAGCTATCTAAATTAGATTATATAGCGCTGCTCTGCGGTCACTATGAGGGAGTTGACGAGCGCGTTATAGAGGAACTTCAGCCGGAGGAGATCTCCGTAGGGGATTATGTGCTTACAGGCGGGGAACTGCCCGCGCTGATCCTGGCGGATTCTATTTCACGAATGATACCCGGCGTGCTTTCCAATGACGAGTGCTTTACGGAGGAGAGTTATTATTCCTCGCTGCTGGAATACCCCCAGTACACACGTCCGTTTGAATGGCACGGAAGGCAGGTGCCGGATATTCTTTTAACCGGTCACCATGCAAATATAGAACAGTGGCGCAGGGAACAATCCCTGCTCAGAACGGCGAAACGCAGGCCCGATTTGCTCGAAAAAGCGCAGCTTTCGGAGAAGGATATTCAGTTTCTGTCCGATTTAAAATCATAAATAAAAATTATGTGAATTTTGCACAAATCGGGGCACAATATTTTGTGTTTAATTTATAAGTCATACGAACTTTGCCCCAACACATTGACCAAAAGCTTTTTAGTGGTATAATATGTAATGCAGTCAAAAGGCAATAACTTTTTTTAATTCTTGAAATGAGAGGTTTTAGTATGTTCGTTAAAGATGTAACGGTTGAAAATCAGGTAGGGCTCCATGCCCGTCCGGCAACATTCTTTATTCAGAAAGCCAATGAATTCAAGTCCTCCATCTGGGTAGAAAAAGAGGAAAGAAGAGTAAATGCAAAATCTCTGCTCGGCGTTCTTTCTCTCGGCATTATGGGCGGTACGGATATTCGCATCATTGCGGACGGCTCAGACGAGGAAGAGGCTGTTGAGGGCCTTGTGGCTCTTGTAAAAAGCGGCTTTACAGAGTAAGACAGCAAGATCTTGTCGGCACGGCGCGGATATCGGCGCCGTGTTTTTTTGTCTTTACGCGCTTTGATATTTATGTTAAAATATCCGGGCAGAAACAGAATCGGGTGAAACGAATGACGGAAAAGGAACTTCGCAAAAAAGCAATGGCGCTCCCGCTCCAGCCGGGCGTGTATATCATGAAAAACAAGGATAAAAAGATCATCTATATCGGCAAGGCAAAAAAGCTGAAGAACAGGGTGTCCTCCTATTTCGGCTCGCATGCTAATCATTCGCTCAAAGTGATAAGAATGGTGGAAAATGTGGACGATTTTGATTATATCCTTGTGGATACGGAGTTTGAAGCGCTCGTGCTGGAATGCTCGCTGATCAAGCAGCATATGCCGAAATATAATATCCTGCTCAAGGATGATAAGGGCTACAATTATATTAAGATAACAAAAGGCGAATTTCCGCGTATATCGGAGTGTAAACGTATTGACGATGACGGCGCCGATTATATCGGCCCTTATATCTCCGGCTTTTCCGTTAAGCAGGCGGTGGAGGAAACATTAAAGATCTTTAAGCTCCCGCGCTGCAATAAAAGATTTCCGCAGGATTACGGCAAGTCGCGTCCCTGCCTGAACGGCTTTATGGGGCTTTGCTGTTCGCCGTGCGCGGGCAGGATCACGCAGGCGGAATATGTAAAAACGGTAGAGGACGCCGTGGCGTTCCTGAAAGGCGGCAGCAAAGCTTCCGTTAAGGCGATGACGCAGCAGATGAACGCGCTTGCTGAGGAGATGAAGTTTGAAGAAGCGGCGAAGTTGAGGGACAGGATTCGCGCCATAAAAAATCTGGAGGAGCGGCAGAAAGTCGTTTCCATCAATGTTCCCGAAGAGGACGTTTTCGCGCTTGTGAACGGTAAAAAAAAGGCGTGCTTTGAGGTGATCCGTTTTAAAAACGGCAGGCTCAGCGATACCGAATTTTGGCTTATCGATTCGCAGGAGGATCTTAAAAGCGCCCGTTTTGAGCTTATAGAGCGCTACTATTCCATGCGCAGCGATATTCCGTCTCGAATCGCCGTGGACGGCGAGATCGAGGACGAGGAGCTTTTGCGCCTGTTTCTTGAAAAACAGCGCGGTAAAAAGGTTGAATTCATACACCCGCAAAAGGGCGAGCATCTTTCCATACTCAGTATGTGCATAAAAAACGCGAACGAGCATCTTGCGCAAAATGAGGGCAGGCTCGGCCGTGAATTTGCTGCGCTGGAAGAGCTTGCGCAGCTGCTTGGGCTGCCAAAGCCGCCTGAGTATATCGAAAGCTATGATATATCCCACACATTCGGCGCGGATAACGTTGCCGGCATGGTGGTGTTTCACAACGGCAGGCCTATGAAGTCCGCTTACAAGCGCTTTTCCGTCAAAGGCTTTGACGGGCAGAACGACGTCGGCTCCATGAACGAGGTGCTTACCCGCCGCTTTGATCACTATTACAACGATGAGGAGGGCAGTACCTTTAAGATCCTGCCGGATCTTATTCTGCTGGACGGCGGACAGCCGCAGGTAAACGCCGTTTTACCGGTCATAAAGCGGATGAATCTGTCCGTGCCTGTGTTCGGTATGGTGAAAGACAGCAAGCACCGCACGCGCGCCATTGCGTTCGGCGGCGGAGAGATAGAGATCAATTCCCACCGCGCGGCGTTTACGCTCGTTTCAAATATTCAGGAAGAAGTGCACCGGTTCGCGATCTCCTATCATCATAAAAAGCACGCCAAAAGCACTTTCTCCTCCGGCCTTATGCAGATAGAGGGTATCGGGGAGAAAAAGGCAAAGGCGCTTTTGAAATATTTTAAAACAATATCTTCCATAAAAGAGCAAACGCCGGAAAAGCTTGCGGAATGCCCGTCAATCAGCAAAAAAGATGCAAAAAATATTTACGAATTTTATCATAAATTGTAAAAATAATATTTCTGAACTTGACTACGGCAATGTTGAAATGTATAATGTAAGGTGTATAAATTCCGGCAGGTGCGTTTTGCGCCGTGCCGCTTCGGCAGTGATATTTTATGATGCGTGTGATAACAGGCAGCGCAAGAGGCAGGCGGCTTGAAACGCTGCCCGGAAACGATGTTACAAGACCAACTGCGGAAAGCGTAAAGGAAGCGCTTTTCAGTATGCTGCAGTTTGATATAGAAGGTAAAAAGGTGCTTGATCTTTTTGCCGGCTCCGGTCAGCTGGGTATAGAGGCGCTCTCACGCGGGGCGGCGGAATGTGTTTTCGTGGAGGCAGACAGAAATGCCCGCGCAGTCGTTGAGCGCAATATCAGAAAATGCGGTTTTGAAAGCGTATCAACGGTCATTCCCGCAAACGCGCTCAGCTTTGCCGCTTCGTGCGCCGGTTTTGACATTGTATTTCTTGACCCGCCTTATAATCAGGGCTTTGTGCAGAAAATATTGCCGCTTATTGCACAAGGGCTAAATAAAAATGCGCTTGTTGCCTGCGAAACTTCTGCTTCAGAGGAGCTTCCCGAAAGCGCCGGCGCTTTAAGCGTGATTCGCAGCAGGCGTTACGGCAAAACCAAGATAACCCTTTACCGAAAGGATTAAATATATGAAGATCGCGATTTGTCCGGGCAGTTTTGACCCCGTTACGCTCGGCCATATAGATATTATTGAGCGCGCCGCAGAGCTTTTTGATAAAGTGATCGTTCTCGTAATGACGAACAGTGAGAAAAACGCTCTGTTTTCTCTCGGCGAGCGGGTCGATCTGCTTAAAAAATGTGTAAAAAAGCAAAATGTGGAAATAGATACTTATAACGGGCTGCTCGTCAGCTATGCCAAAAAGGTTGGCGCGGTAGCAATCGTTAAGGGCCTACGAGCCGTGTCTGATTTCGAATATGAATTTCAGCAGGCTCTTACAAATAAAAGCCTCCTGCCGGAGATTGAAACGGTCTTTCTCACCGCAAAGGGTGTAAACATGTTCCTTTCTTCCAGCATGGTAAAAGAAGTCTGCCGGCTGGACGGGGATATATCCCGCTTTGTGCCGCAGGAAATTTTAGATGAAGTAGTTTTAAGATGTAAAGGAGAAATCAGTAATGACTAATACGGACATTTTACTTGAAGATCTTGAGGATGTGCTTGATGACGCCACTTCCATGCCGATGACCAAGAAAAGCCTTGTTGACGTAGATAAAATCAAAACCATTATTGAAGATATCCGCCTCAACACACCGCAGGAAACAAAGCAGGCAAAGGCTATCGTTGATTCAAGAAACAGCATCCTTGACGAAGCCAAAAAAGAAGCGGAGGATATCATTGCCAAGGCGCAGGCGCAGGCAAGGGAGCTTGTTGCGCGCGATCAGATCACACAGACCGCACAGGCAGAGGCTGCCGATATCATTGCCAAGGCGCATGAAGAGGGCAACGCCTATGTTCAAGACGCCAAAAATCAGGCTTCCGAGATCCTCGGCGACGCAACTACAAAAGCCAACGATATGCTTACGAACGCCCAGAATAAGAGCAGGGAGATGCTTACTGCCGTCAATAATTACGCCGATGATACCCTCCTTGCAATAGACGATTCTTTATACAAAGCGCTTGCAGACGTAAGAAGGATCCGTCAGGGCCTTAATAATAAGAGAGGCACAGAGGAGTAATATACGTATTACGGTGTTCGTCTGCGTTTTCTGTACCGAACAGAATGCCAAAAAGGCGTTTACCAATAAAAATCAAAGGATTCTTAAAGAGGCTGAGCAAAATGCTCAGCCTTTTTTTGCCCCTTTTCAGGATTTAAGGATATTTCTCACAGCGGTTGTCCCTTTAAGCATATCCGTACGTTACCACTTCCCACGCGCCGCCGTCAGTCCTTGCAAGATACCACATCCAGCCGTCATAAAGTGAATTCGGTTCAAATCCCTCTGAATCTGTCCACCTCCGCTATGAATATACAGTAAATCATAATAGAAATCAAAGAATGTAACGTGGAATCAATCCACTGATAATGGAAAATATCCCGCCTGGCTTAACGAGGCGGGATATTTTTGCTTAAATTATTGATTTTCTGCGGTTTTCTCTGCGCTTTCCTTTGCGCGTTTGTCGGCAATATAGTCGTGAACCTTTTGCTTCAGATCGCCGTAAAGCTTGAATTTCGTGCTGAATATGATAAGCGAAATGATCATCAGCACGGGCGGTATACCGAAACAGATAATGCCGATCGCCGTTTTTGTAGCTTCGTTTATCGCGCCGCCGAGTATCTGTTCATTATAATTCATGATGCCAAGGCCGCCGAACAGAAAGATCGTCTGAATCGTGTACGCCATTTTCTGTAAAAAGCCTTTCATGGAAAATGTGATGCTCTCATAACGCTTGCCGTTTTTGTATTCGCCGTAGTCAACGATGTCGGCAAGAAATACCGTTTGCGCAACAAACATGGAGCCTATGCCGATGCTTGCAAGAATATAGCTTATATCAAGCGCTATCGTAATGTTGAGCACGGGGCCGAACAGGTACATCAGCGCATAGCCGGCAATCGCCATGATCAGCGATATCTGATAGATCGTGCGGTTTGTAAATTTTTTGCTTAATACAGGGATCACCAGCAGACCCAAAACAGAACCTATTGCGCCGATTATGGAAAACAGGCTCTGCGCCGTGCTCTGTCCCAGCACGTCGGTAAAATAATATACCGCCGTACCGCTTGTAAGATACCAGCCGGCGTTCGATATCATTGCAAATAACATAAACACAACAAGCTGATCGTTGGTGCCTATGACCTTAAACATTTTTTTGAAGCTGAATTTTTCCGTGTTGTAAACGACGTGGCGTTCCTTTGTTGAGGAAACGCAGATCACGGCAAAGGTGACCAGCAGTATGCCGCATATCAGCGCCCAGCGTGAAAAGCCCGACGCGCTGTATCCGTCCTCCGTCTTTTCCATTCCGCTTGAAAGATACGGAAGCACGATCGGCGTCATAACGGTTATAACGCCCTGCCCGAATCCGCTGAAGGTTCTTGCAACCGTGGCTACAAGGTTCCTGTCCTTCGGGTCGTTTGTGAAGCTCGGCACCATAGACCAGTAAGGGATATCCGCCATCGTGTTCGTCATTCCCCAAAGCACATACATAAAGCCTATGTAAACATAAAGTCTTGTTCCGCTCATACCAAAGGAGGTAAACAGCAGAAACAGCACGATGGCATTTGATGCCGTGCCTATCAGGATCCACGGGCGGTATTTGCCCATTTTGGTTTTCGTACTGTCAACGATCGTGCCCATGATTGGGTCGTTGATACCGTCCCATATCCTTGCAAGCGGTGTAAGTATAAGCAGAAATGCCTCTTTCAGACCCAATACGCTTGAAAGATAATAAGAAAGATAAGAATAGAACAGTCCGTAAGACAGATCCAAACCGATCGCGCCTACGCCGTAGCCGATCTTCTCCCTCCAAGTGGTTTTGTAATCGCCCATGCTCTTTTAGGCTCCTTTCCTTTGTATATAAATAACAATAAAAATTATAACATATTATTCACCGCAACACAATAAACATGTCCTTTTCACAAATATTACAATTCAGTTACAAATCTATTCGTGAAAATTTATTCCTTGACTTTTATACAATGGGCTATTATAATTAAGAAAAAGGGGCAAATTCCAATGAATTCCCATTAATTCCATTGAAATCCTTTAAATTTTTGAAACAGAGGGGAGTGAGAGCCATGTTGATATTTGCGGGTACATATCCGAATTTTAAGCTGGACAGCAAAGGCAGGCTCTCTATCCCAACAAAATGGCGCGACAGGCTCGGCCATGATTTCTTTTCCGTAGCGGTCACGGTAAAGGGCTGCAAATGCCTTACTCTTTATCCTACGGAAGAATTTGAAAAGATCTATCTCAAGACCCAGCAGCAGACGGAAAACGACACCTATGACGTAACGAAAGAGCTGCTCAGTAAAACAGAAGAAACAAGTATGGACGGGCAGGGGAGATTTACCCTGAACCAAAGGCTCAAGGAAATGTGCCTCCTTGAAAACGACAGCGAAGTTATCCTGGAGGGCAACGGCGGCTCCATAGAGATATGGAATATAGAGCAGTACAATAAGCTGCACAGTCAGTTTGACCCCAATGTAGGCGTTTATGACCTTATGGACAGGGCAAGCAAAAAGAATTCCGCCGAAAAGGCAGATTGATATGGAATTTGTTCACAAAAGCGTGCTGTTTGATGAATCCGTCAAGGCACTTGCGCTTGATAAAAGTAAAACAGTGATAGACGGCACTGCCGGCGGCGGCGGACATTCGCGCGAGATCGCAAAGCTCGCGGGCAGGCTGATCGCCGTAGACCGCGATCCGGACGCCGTTCAGGTGCTCAAAGAGCGCCTTGCGCAGTTTGACAATGTTACGGTCGTCAACGATAATTTTTCCAATATTAAAAACATATTAAAGTCGCTCGACATAAACGGAATAGACGGCTTTTTGCTCGATCTCGGCGTCAGTTCCTTTCAGCTTGACAGCGCCCGGCGCGGATTTTCGTTTCATAAAGACGCGCCTCTCGATATGCGCATGTCAAAAAACGGTCTGTCCGCCTATGACGTTGTAAACGGCTATGACGAACACAGCCTTGCAGATATCATCTATCGCTACGGCGAGGAAAAATACAGCCGATCGATCGCAAAAAACATCGTGATAAGGCGGCAGGAAAAGCCAATAGAAACAACCTTTGAGCTTGTAGATGTAATACGGCAGTCCATGCCGGCAAAAGAGCTTAAGAAAGGGCACCCGGCAAGAAAAACGTTTCAGGCTATCCGCATTGAGGTGAACGGTGAGCTTGAAAGCCTTAAGAAAGCGCTGGACGACGCTTTTGACTGCCTGAATCCCGGCGGCATAATCGCCGTGATTTCTTTCCATTCGCTGGAGGACAGGATTGTTAAGGAAAAGTTTGCCGAGTGGACGCGCGGCTGCACATGCCCCAAGGAATTTCCGGTGTGCGTGTGCGGCAATAAGCCCAAGGGCGAGCTCTTGTTCCGCTCAAAAACGCCAAGCGAAAAGGAGCTTGAAGAAAATCCCCGCGCACGTTCTTCAAGGCTGCGCACGTTTAAAAAATATTAAATTTAAAGGAATCTTAAAAAGGAGGAATAATAATGGTAAATACAAACGATTTCAGAAGATATTCTTATGAAGGCGACGCCGCTTATGCTCTTGAAGCATTCAATAAAACACGTTCCTCCGCAGCGCCTCAGACTAAAAAAGCGCCTAAGAGGAAACTGACTTTAAGTCCGCGCACAGTAAAAAAAAGCCGCAGCCAGCTTGTAAAAGAGCAGCGTGCCGCCCGCGTAAAGGTCATAGAGACCGTTGCGGTGGTGGGGCTTGTTCTTGCCATGTTTACCGGCGTGCTTTTTACATATGTTCAGAAGAATGAGCTTTCAAAAAGTATTTCGCAGATCCAGCAGGATATTTCCGTGGCAAAAAGCGATAATGTAAGCCTGAATGCGCAGCTGGAATCCCTTGTTTCCGTTTCGCAGATAGATACTTATGCCATTGATGAGCTTGGTATGACCAGATTGCAGTCAAATCAGATCACTTATATCGATACGGCGGATTATATGGCAAGGCAGGCGCAGGAAACACAGGCGCAAGAAGCGCAGGCGCAGCAGGATGATGCGGAATAACTGCGGCATTTTTGCAGTATTATATTGAGAGCCGTGTTTTTCGGCTCTCAAAAAATTATTTTATATAATATATAACTTATAAGAAAGGCGGAAAGGATATGACTTCATTCAGAAAAATGTTCACATCACGGGCGCTTGCTCTTGCCGTGGTGCTGGCGTTTTTATTTGTAACGGATATCGGCCGTCTTTTTTATATTCAGGTCGTAAAGGGCGAGGAATATGCCGATAAGGCGCAGAGCCAGCAGCTCTCCGATACAGAGATAGAAGCAAACCGCGGAACGATATATGACAGTCAGGGCAATATCCTTGCACAGTCCGCAACGGTATGGACGGTGTTTCTCGATCCCTCTAACATAACGGACGATAACCGCCAAACGATCGTCGATTATTTGGCTTCTGCCTTTGAATATGATGAGGAAGAAAAGCAGGAGCTGCTTGAAAAAAGCAAGGCGGACGGCAAATATCAGGTCGTTGAGAAAAATGTTGAAAACAGGGATAAAGAGGATATCGCCGCTTTCGTTTCCGAAAATAAGCTTTCGCTTTGCATCGGCTTTGAGGAAAGTACACGCAGGTATTACCCTTACGGCACGCTGGCGTCTTCGGTGCTTGGATTTACCGGCGCGGATAACCAGGGCCTTGCCGGTATAGAATCCTATTATGATGAAGAGCTTACCGGAACGAACGGCAGAGTCATTACGGCGCAGGACGCCAAATCAAATTCCATATCGAACGATTATGAAACCACTTATGACGCGCAGGACGGGTATTCGCTTACGCTTACGATCAATACCACCATTCAGTATTATCTTGAAAAAGAGCTTGAAAGAACGCTCAACGAATATTCGGCAAAGGGCTGCTACGGCGTAGTTATGGACTGCAATACGGGCGCTGTGCTTGCAATGGCGTCCCTGCCGAATTATGACAGCAACGATCCCTATGAAATAACGTACGATGTTTATAAAGAAGCGCTTGAAGAAGTGGAGGACGAATCGGAAAAGACGCAGCTTCAAAGCGAATATATCCAAAGGCAGTGGAGAAACTTTATCGTTTCCGATACATACGTTCCCGGCTCGGTTTTTAAGACCTTTATGGCAAGCGCGGTGCTGGAAGAGGGCGTAGCAACACTGGATACGCAATACACCTGCACCGGCGCAATACAGGTGGATAAATATACCATGCACTGCCATTATCACCCCGGTCACGGAACGCAGACGCTGACGCAGGGTCTTGAAAATTCCTGCAATCCGTTTTTCATAACGCTCGGCCAAAGGCTTGGCGTAGAGAATTATTACAAATATTTCAGCGGTTTCGGATTTACGGAAAAAACAGGCATTGATCTTCCGGGCGAAGCAAGCCCGCAGTATTATGAAAAAGATCAGTACGGTATCGTTGAGCTGTCTTCGGCGTCATTCGGCCAAACAAACAGCTTAACGCCGATCCAGGTGTGCACCGGTCTGTGCGCTATTGCCAACGGCGGCAAGCTGCTCACACCTTACGTGGTTTCCGAAATAACCGATGAAAACGGAAATACCGTTTCAAAAACACAGACCAACGTGGTAAGGCAGGTCATCAGCGAGGACACTTCCGAAAAGGTGTGCCGGATGATGCAGTCCGTTGTTGATAACGGAACGGGTAAAAACGCTTATGTAGCGGGCTACCGCGTGGGCGGAAAAACAGGTACGTCAACAAAGCTCGGTGAATCGGAACCGGGTGAAAAAGATAAATACATCGTTTCCTTTGCAGCAATAGCCCCTGCCGACGATCCTCAGATCGCAATGCTTATCATCTGCGATGAGCCGAATATTGATCTCGGCGGCGGCGCGATCTGTGCGCCCATAGCGGCAACCGTTATTGAAGAAAGTATGGCGGAGCTGGGAATAGAGCCTGTCTATACGGACGAGGAAAAGGAAGAGCTTTCCATCTCAACGCCCAGCGTCATAGGCAAAAACACATCGGATGCCCAAAACACGCTCAAAAACGCCAGTCTTGAAGTTAAGGTGATCGGCAACGGCGATAAGGTACTGAATCAGTCGCCGGCGGCGGGTTCAACGGTTCCTTCCGGCGGAACGGTAGTTATCTATACCGATGATTCCGAAAAGCAGACTGTTACCGTTCCCGATTTTTACGGCCTTACCGTTGCGCAGGCAAACCGGCTTGCCGCTTCAAATAATCTGAATATAGAGATCTCCGGCAATTCGGCAAACGATGCGCTTGTAGTAGCATATAAGCAAAGCGAGGATGAAGGCAAAGAGGTAGAGATAGGAACGGTCATAACCGTTAGCTTTAAATCAACGCAGGCTGTTCTGGATTGATAGATAAAATTGGGGGACTTATGATGAAATTATCCGAAATCTTAAAAGGGATAAACATTAAGAATTCTTTTGAGGACAAAGAGATCACGGACGTAACGCAGGATTCCAGAGCCGTCAGCGAAGGTTGTTTGTTCGTCTGCATAAAAGGAAATACATTTGACGGGCATAATGCCGCAAGAGAAGCCGTTGAGAAAGGCGCTGCCGCCGTATTGAGCCAAAGGGATCTCGGTCTGCCCTCGCAGGTCATAACAGAGGATACAAGAGCCGTGTATTCCTCCGTCTGCGCAAATTTCTACGGCAACCCTGCCGATAAACTCGAGCTTATCGGCATCACAGGCACAAACGGCAAAACAACTACCACTTTTCTTATCAAACAGATACTGGAGAACGCGGGCAAAAAAGTAGGTCTTGTGGGCACCGTGCAAAATATGGTCGGCAACGAAGTTTATCCCGCAAAATTCACAACGCCCGATCCGTATGAGCTTCAAAAGCTGTTTTCGCTTATGGTAAAAGCCGGCTGCGAATACTGCGTTATGGAAGTTTCTTCTCAGGCGCTTGCGCAGGGCAGGGTAAACGGACTCGTTTTTGAAGTGGGCGCATTTTCCAATCTTACCCAGGATCATCTTGATTATCATAAAACCTTTGAAAATTATTTTGAAGCGAAAAGGATATTGTTTAAGAACTGTAAAACTGCGGTCACGAACGCAGACGATCCGCACGGACTGAAGATCGTTGAGGGTCTTGCCTGCAAAAAGGTGACCTATGCGGTCAATACGAACGACGCGGATTTCGTTGCAAAAAATGTTAAGCTCCTGCCTACCGGGGTTGAATATGAGCTTGTCTGCGATAATATCGGCAGAGTACATTGCCCCATACCCGGCAGATTTTCGGTCTATAATTCGCTCTGCGCGGCATGCGTTTGCATTACGCTCGGCGTTGATTTCGGCACGGTGCTTCAGGCTGTCAGCGCATCCTCCGGCGTAAAGGGCAGGATAGAGGTCGTTCCGACTCCGGGTACGGATTATACCGTTATTATTGACTACGCCCATTCGCCGGACGGACTGGAGAATATCATCTCTTCCTTGCAGGAGATCGCAAAAGGCAGGGTAGTCACAGTGTTCGGCTGCGGCGGAGACCGTGATAAAACAAAACGTCCCAAAATGGGCAAGATCGCAGCGGAGCTTTCGGACTACTGCGTTGTAACGTCTGATAATCCGCGCTCGGAAGATCCCCATTCTATAATTGAGGATATCCTTGAGGGAATGAAAGGCGTATCAACGCCATATACCGTTGTTGAAAACAGAAAAGAAGCGATCCGATTCGCCATGGAACATGCGCAGAAGGACGATATCATCCTTCTTGCAGGCAAAGGCCATGAAACTTACCAGATATTGCCTACGGGTACGATTCATTTTGACGAACGCGAGGCAGTTGCTCAAATTTTACAGGATATAAATAAAAAATAAGGAACAGTAAAGGTGGGAGATCATATGAGTATTACAGCCGCTTCAGCAATAAGCGCCGTTATCGGCTTTGCTGTAACAGCCGCTCTCGGATTTGTAGTGATTCCGTGGCTGCATAAGCTGAAATTCGGGCAGACTATTCTTGATATAGGCCCGAAATGGCATAAAAAAAAGCAGGGCACGCCCAATATGGGCGGGCTGATGTTCATTGCCGGTATCCTGCTCGCTTTTGTAGTGGCAGCGGTAATATTCACATCGCTCGGCGGCAATCTTGAAACGGATTATTCCGCAATCCTCACCGGGCGTGAAAAAACGCTCCTTATTGCCGGTCTGATGCTTGCGCTCGGCTGCGGTTTAGTGGGCTTTGCAGATGATTACGTCAAGATCAAGCTCAAAAGAAACGAGGGTCTTTCTCCAAAGCAAAAAACGCTCGGTCAGCTTGTAATGGCGATCGGCTATGTTACAACGCTTTGGATCTCAAAAAATACCGTTTGGTATTTTCCGTTTATCGGCACTGTAGATTTTTCAAAAAACTTTTTTACGGGAATAATATTCTGGGCGCTGTCTGTTGTTATCATTTACGGCTGTGTAAACAGCGTGAATTTGACGGACGGAATAGACGGCCTTTGCACAAGCGTTACGGCAACCGTTGCAGCGGCATTTACCGTTATAGCGTTCATGCAGAATTATGCCGGTCTGGGTATACTTTCCACCGCGCTGCTCGGCTCCATGTGCGGATTCCTTTGCTGGAACTGGAATCCCGCCAAGGTTTTCATGGGGGATACGGGTTCGCTCTTTCTCGGCGGGCTTGTGGCAGCTCTTGGTTTTGCGGTAAAATGCCCGTTCATTCTTTTGCCCATAGGAATCATATATGTATGTGAAACACTGAGCGATATCATTCAGATCGGTTATTTCAAGATCACGCACGGCAAGCGCGTTTTCAAGATGGCGCCCATTCATCATCATTTTGAAATGTGCGGCTGGAAAGAGAAAAAAATATGCGTCGTATTCTCGCTCGTAAATGTCGTCGGCTGTGTTATAGGCGTTCTGCTTATCGTGTTCGGCAATACAAATTCATAAACAGAGAATCATTTTATCATTATCAATGCAGAAAGGAAGAGAGCCATGCCGGATAGATTAACTCCCCCTGTCAGATACAATAAGCAGTCCGCAGGTGCCGCGGCGCGTGTTCCCGCAAGGGGAACGGCGTCAGAAAAGATCGTGCGCCCTAAAAAGGGTTCCGGCTTCAAGTCACTCAAAAGATCGCTGTTCGTAACGGGTGCGTTCGATGTTCCGTTCTTTGCGCTTACGATCATCATTCTTGCCATAGGGCTTGTTATGCTTTTTTCCGCGTCATATCCGTATTCTTATTTTGAGTCCGGAAATTCATACCATTATTTTATCCGTCAGTTCATTTTCGCCGTGCTCGGCGTGACGGCAATGCTTTTCATATCAAAGCTCAATTATAAAATATTTAAAGCAGCAGCCCCGTATCTATTGGGGCTTACGATCTTTCTGCTCGTGCTTGTTTTGTTCTATCATACAAGTATTTCTTCAGAGGCGGGCGATGATTTCAGACGTTATATACCGGTCGGGAATCTGTTTACGTTTCAGCCTTCCGATATTGCAAAGTTTACGCTGATCACAACCTTGGCAGCCTATATAAGCATGTTTTCAAAGCGTATGCACACCTTTAAATACGGCATTCTGATTCCCGCCGCCATAATCGGCGTTTACTGTGTATTGATCATGGCGGAAAACCATGTTTCCGGCACGATCATCGTGGGCCTTATAGGTCTTACGCTCATGTTCGCGGGCGGGTCAAATAAAACCGTGTTTATCATCGGCCTCGGTCTTGTTGCCGCTGTCTGCCTTCTTGTGTTCAATTTTCCGCAGATTATGCCGGAATACGTGCAGGAAAAGCTGAGGGCGTTTACGGATAAGACCTATGAACCGCTTGGCGCGCGCTGGCAAACAAACAACTCGCTTTACGCTATAGGCTCCGGCGGGCTGTTCGGCGTCGGTCTCGGAAATTCCAAGCAAAAGTATCTCTATGTTTCAGAGCCGCAGAATGATTTTATTTTTGCTATCGTATGCGAAGAGCTTGGCTTCATAGGCGCCGCAATCATCATATTGCTTTTTGCTGCGCTGATTGTAAGAGCTTTTAAGATCGCGCTTTCCATTAATGATAAATTCGCGTCCCTTGTCGTTATCGGCATTGCGGCTCAGCTCGGCGTTCAGGTTGCGCTCAACATACTCGTAGTAACCGATTCGATCCCGAATACGGGTATCTCGCTTCCGTTCTTCAGCTACGGCGGCACAGCGCTTATGATGATCCTGGGCGAGATGGGCGTTATTCTCGGAATATCGCGCAGGGCAAACCAGAAAAAAGCGGATGTTCAGGAGGTAGTATAATACAGTGAAGATCCTGTTTGCAACGGGCGGCACGGCCGGGCATATAAATCCCGCTCTTGCCGTTGCTTCGTATATCAGAGAAAATTATAAGGATTCGGATATTCTGTTCGTCGGCACGGCAGATCATATGGAAGCGCGTCTTGTGCCTAAATCGGGCTTCAGATTTGAAACCGTGGATATCTCCGGTTTTCGCCGTTCGTTTTCTCCGTCCGCAATCAAGCATAATGTTCAGACCGTATTCAGGATATTTAAGTCCAAGGGGCAGAGCAAAAAAATCATAAAGGATTTTGCGCCCGATGTGTGCGTCGGCTTCGGCGGCTATGTTTCCGGCCCTGTGATCGAAGAGGCTGCGGAGCTTGGCATACCAACCTGTATCCACGAGCAAAACGCATACCCGGGCATCACCAATAAAACGCTTGCCAAAAAGGCGGACGCCGTTATGGTCACGGTGGAGGACGCGGTTGCCAGGCTGGAATGCAGGAATAAACCGTATATAACGGGGCTTCCCGTAAGAGGGGAGCTGTTACGCGCAGACCGTGATTTTGCGCGCGCGCAGCTCGGCGTGGGGGATAAGCCGCTCGTGCTTTCCTTCGGCGGTTCTTTAGGCGCGGAGCCGATCAACGAGGCAATGTTCAATATCCTGCTTGAAAACGCGGAAAGCGGAAGATATCATCATATCCATTCTGTCGGCACAAACGGCGGCGCCTATCTTGAAAAGTTTGAAAAGGCGGGATTTAAAGACGGCAAAAAGGGCACTGTAGAAGTCAGGAGCTATATAGATAATATGGATATCTGCATGGCTGCGGCGGATATTGTGATCTCCAGAGCAGGCGCTTCCACGCTGTCGGAGATCGAAGCGCTGGGAAAGGCGTCCGTGCTTATACCAAGCCCGTATGTGGCTGAAAATCACCAGTATCATAACGCAATGGCGCTCGTAAAAAGAAACGCCGCACGAATCATCGAGGAACGCGAGCTTACTTCTCAAAGACTGAAAAGTGTAATGGATGAGGTTTTATCCAATAAGGACGAGCTTTCCGAAATCGGCAGAAATGCCAAAAGCATGTCCGTAAAGGATTCCGCCAGGCAAATTGCAGATATCATAATCTCTCTTTGCCGCAAATGATTTAGCAAAGCCACGTATTCTGCATAGAATGAAAAAGAATATGCAGGCAGGTGGCTAAATTGAAAAAACTTATCATTACGGGAAATCAGCAGCTCGGCGGTGAGATCGCCGTTCACGGTTCCAAAAATGCAGTTTTGCCGATCCTTGCGGCAACGCTGCTGGTTGAGGGTGAAACGGTATTACATAATGTTCCGGATCTGAGCGATGTTGCTGCATCCGTAGAAATACTAAAGCATCTCGGCGCAGGTGTAAGGCGTGAAAAAAACACGCTGATTATTGATACTTCAACTATAATAAATAATGATATTCCCGAGGAAATGATGCGTGAGATGCGCTCGTCAATCATCTTTCTCGGCTCGCTTGTAACCCGCTGTAAGGAGGCGCTGCTGTGTCCGCCGGGCGGGTGCGATATCGGCGTGCGGCCCATTGATCTGCACCTTGCCTCACTTAAAAAGCTGGGCGTGCAGATAAGCGAGAACGGCAGCTGCATATATTGCCGTGCTCAGAGGCTGAACGGCGCAAAGATCTTTCTTTCGTTTCCAAGCGTCGGCGCCACGGAAAATATCATGATCTCCTCCGTGCTTGCGAAGGGCAGAACCACGATCATTAACGCGGCGCGCGAGCCGGAGATCAGCGATCTTGCTTCTTTTTTGAATTCATGCGGGGCAAAGATCTTCGGCGCCGGTGAGAGCACGGTGGAAATAGACGGCGTAGATCGGCTCTACCCGAATGCACATACCGTGATTCCGGATAGGATCGTTGCCGCTACGTATATGTGCGCCGGCGCGCTTCAGGCAAAAGAGCTTGTCATCAGAAACGTTCGGGCTTCCCATCTTGTTCCCGTAATACCTGTTTTCACCGAGATGGGGTGCAGGATCTATCTTTCGGGGAATGATCTGAAGCTGGTTTCGCCAAAGCGCCTCAAACGTGTGAAAAATATTAAAACGATGCCGTATCCCGGATTTCCAACCGATTGCCAGAGCGTGCTTATGGCTGCGCTCTCCAAGGCAAACGGTACTTCCGTTTTTAACGAAAGCGTTTTTGACGGCAGATATAAGCACATAAGCGAGCTTCGCAGGTTCGGCGCGGATATTACCGTTAACGATAGAATCGCAGTTGTAAACGGGGTGCGCGAACTGTACGGCGCAAACGTTTATTCAACGGATCTTCGCGGAGGCGCTGCATTGGTGCTTGCCGCGCTTGCGGCAAACGGAACGTCAACGGTTGGTAATATTTATCATATTGACCGTGGCTATGAATGTATAGAAAAGAACCTCAGCAAAATAGGAGCTTTGATAGAAAGAAAAGATTATGAAGGATAATAATAAAAAAAGGAAACGCAGCGTTTCCGAAAAAAGCTATGCATCACGCGCGCCGCTGAACGATCTGGATCCTCCGCGCATATACCGGGAGGAGCAGCAGCCGGGCAAAGCTAAAAGACCGCCAACAAAAAATCAAACACGCCGCAGGCAGAATAAAAAAAGGCGGCTTAAAAACAGCGTAAGAAGAGGTCTGCTTGCATTCTGTCTGCTTGTGGTTCTTATTGCGTTCGGCGTTGCGCTGTCGCTTACTGTGTTCTTTAAAACAGAAACCATAACCGCGCAGGGCAGCGGCATTTATACGTCACAGGAAATCATTGATGCATCGGGAATAAATTCCGCAAATAATCTCTTTTTGATAGATGGGGAAGAGATAGAAAGCAGCATTACAAGAAAACTTCCGTATATAGGTGAAGTAACTATAAAAAGGGAATTGCCGAATACGCTGCACATTACCGTTTCGGATACGATTGCATCCTATTCAATCAGAAATGAGGACGGTACTTATATATTACTTGACCTTGATTTTAAGGTGCTTGAAAATGCTGCCGCGCAAAATCCCGCAGATACGATACTGATAAGCTCTGCGCAGATCAGCAGCGTGCAACCGGGAAGCACCATAGCGTTCAGCGATACTGCCGTTCAGGAAAGACTCAAAACGCTTGCGCAGACGGTTTATGCAACCGGTATGGCGCAGGCGACCGAGATCTATACTTTAGGCGTTAACAGCAACTATGTTGTTTATATGAACAGGATAACCTTTGAGCTTGGAACGCTTGATGATCTTGAAAACAAACTCATACGCGGGCTTGCGTCCTGTGAAAAGCTGGATGAAAGCGGTTCAAATATCCGCGGAACATTGAATCTCACGGTTGACAAGCAATCTTACTTTACAGCAGAATAAGGTTACAATTTGCGTAAAGAAAAATACTTTACAAATATGAACAAATTTTGCCGCATTCCGGCTGTTTTGTATATTCTGCACAAATTAGTACTGAAAAATTTTCAAAACTTTGAAAAAAATATTTATCAAAAACAGAAAAAAATATTGCAAAACGATTACAATATTGTTACAATAATAAAGTGCAGACAGCTTAAATAATACATATAAGGAGAATAAAAAATGGGAAGATACGAAATCGATACTGAAGACACAAAGGTAGTTTCCATTAAAGTAGTCGGCGTCGGCGGCGGCGGCGGTAATGCCGTTAACCGCATGGTGCATTGCAATATTCAGGATGTTGAATTTATCGCCATAAACAGTGATAAGCCCGCTCTCGGCAAGTCACAGGCGTCTCAGAAGATCCTTATTGGCGAAAAAGCCACTAAGGGCCGCGGCGCAGGCGCAAAGCCGGAGGTTGGTAAAAAAGCGGCTGATGAAAGCAGAGAGGCGATTACAGACGCGCTTACCGGCGCTGAAATGGTGTTCATTACTGCCGGTATGGGCGGCGGAACAGGCACCGGTGCCGCTCCCGTTGTTGCGCAGGTAGCAAAGGATCTCGGCATACTTACTGTCGGCGTTGTTACAACTCCGTTTGCTTTTGAGGGTAAAAGACGTATGGATCAGGCGCAGGTCGGCATAGACGAGCTTGCGCAGTACGTTGATTCCATCATGGTTATACCGAACGAGAATCTTAAATTCGTTACAGATGAAAAGATCACGCTTCTCAATGCGTTTGAGATCGCGAATGATGTTCTTCGTCAGGCAGTTCAGTCCATTTCTGATCTTGTAAACGCTACAGGTCTTGTAAACTGTGACTTCGCAGACGTTACGGAGATCATGAAAGATGCCGGTTACGCACATATGGGCGTTGGCAGAGCCAAAGGCAAGGACAAGGCAGAGGTTGCCGCTCAGGCTGCTATCTCCAGCCCGCTTCTTAACACTTCCATTGACGGCGCTCGCGGCGTACTTCTTAACATTACCGCTTCCTCCGATATCGGTCTTGAAGAGATCGATGTTGCTTCCACAATCGTTAAGAACGCAGTTCATCCCGATTGTGAGATCATTTGGGGTGCGAATGTGGATGAATCGCTTGAGGATGAGATGATCATTACCGTTGTTGCCACAAGGTTCGGCGATAAGGGCCCTGGGGCTCCCATCAAATCAACAACAGCTAATATAGAGGTCGCTCCTCCCGATGCGCAGCCCGCAAGCTCGTTCACAGCAAATGATTCCGATACATTTAATGATATCGTAAGCCTTTTTAATAAGAAATAAGATTATTTTAGAAAGCCGCCATTCAAACGAATGGCGGCTATTTTTGTATATACTATTTGTTACTGATTTATCAAACCGTATAAGTCTTTCATTAAATGTTGAAAACTCTGTTGAAGTTATTGATATAAAGTGTTTTTGCTTTACAAAATTAATGAGCGATCGGAATTATGAGTTGAATTATTAACATTTTAAACATTATTTTCAACAAAGATTTAAACAATATCTGTTTGTAAAGACCTCGTGCTTTACAAAAAAACACCCCGCGGATATACAGGCGTTTGTATATCAGCGGGGTACTTTATTTTGTATATTTTTAATGTTTAACAACCGTATACTGTGTATTACCACTCGGATTTGGTATAAGAGCGAATGATATTTGTAATGATATTATCTCTCTTAAATCCTTTTCCTTTGCCGCCGTTTTTCTGATCCTGTATTTTTCCGGCTCTGATCGTTACAAAGTCGGATCTGTCTATGATTTTTTCAATCGGCGGTATCTCATCAAAGCTGTAATCTTCTGCCGGGGATTCGTCCGTTATCTTTGTTGCAAGGCGCGTGTTGGAAAACTTTTTAACTGCCGTCATCGCAAGAACGATAACGCGGTTATCCTCAGGCAAGGTCAGTGTTTTTATATTACGTATGTCGATCTCATAGATATAGAAGCAGACTTTGCCGTTCGCTATATCTCCCTCCGGGTGGTGCGTATGCGTAAATTCATAGCCTAATATCGCGTCCTTTATTTTTGCCGTTTGCTTCAGGCCGGCCATATCCCATTTACCGATTGGCTCCTTAAAGGAATAGATCGTCAGCGGCTTTTCTTTTCCGTCTGCATAAAATGTAACTTCGCGGTCTCCGAGTGTGCTTGCGGCAAGTAGGTAAAGCTTTGTACAGCCCTTGGGCATTTCCATGCTTTGGCCGCGCGCAACGGTTACATCTTTGTCTGCAGCGGGGTCGGGCATTCTGAAAGTGATGCCGCCAACGGTAATGGATTTGGGGCAAAGCTCCGCAGGCAGGGAGCAGCCGCCGCCCTGAAGAATTACGTTTCGCATATTCTCGTTCGGTGTAAAGCCCTTGGAATTACCTGCAAGCTCAAGCTTTTTAAAGCTCTCGCGCGGTTTCTTTTCTCCCGGTTCCAGTTGTATTCTGAATGTCTTAACTTCAAACGGTTTTAAAGAAAAGTTGAGTGTTTTTGCTGCAAACTGCGCCTTGCCCGTTTCTTTTTCGCTGGCAAGCGTTTCACAGGCGTTTTCGATCTTTTTATAAAATCTGAGTTTAATGCCCTTGCGTCCGGCGCCGGAGCCCTCGTTTACGCGAACGATGATGCCGTTCCCGTCCTCGGCAAGCTTAACGGCCCTAACAACGCAGTTCTTGTCATTTACCGCCATAAAGGAAAAGCTGCTGCCAAGCTCGCCCGCACGCCTTGCGCCCGTCTGAAAGGCAGTCATGGGCTTTAAAAAGCATTCGCTCTCGTATTGCGTGCCGTTTTCGTAGCCGCCGCTGTGGCTGTAGATACCGAAACTGAAAATATTTCTGCCAAGATCCTGCAGATCCTGCCTCGTTTCCTTTGTGAACGCGCCTGCCGGCGTGTGCAGACAGGTCAACCGCAGCGTGTTTGACGCGGGCTTATCCCAGCCGTATTTGCAGTCTGAAAAAACGGATACGCCGTATTTTCCGCTGCCCGCCGTAATGTCCGCCCACTTCTGCGCAGGAACTTCATACAGCTTTTCCGTATTGTTTTCGCGTTTTATAACGCCCAGACCAAGGTCGTAATCTGAATATTTGTTATAGCAGGTAAAGGGGAATACTGCTTTCAGCATCGTGCGTCTTGAACGCCAGTCCACGCGGTTTTCTACCCTTATGTATGCGCTGCCGCTTTCCAGATACACCGTCTGTTCAATAGTGGAATGGTCAAGCTCCCTTGTAACCTTTATCGCCGCTCTTGCAGGGCCGCTTTCAATAATTTCAAACTGCGGCGTGTTCGCGTAAAAGATCGGCTCGCGGTCAATATCCTTTTTTCTGATCTCCCATGAGGGGTAGGATAGCGCGCCAGTGTCTTTAAAGCAAGCCATTTTTATCGGGGATTCCAGCAGCTTGATTCTGTTGATCTTATCTATGATCTGTGCAATGTCGCCGTTTTTGTTAAAGATAAGCTGATACTTTTCATTCTCAATTACGTGCTCGCTAACCTTAAGATCGGTGCTGATATGACTTGCGCTGTCTGCCGGTACAACGTCATAGACCTTAAGTCCCATTGCCTCCACCTCGGCAATGAAAATAATGTCAAATTCCTTGCCGGATTTGTAGACGATCTGGCTCGGCGCTTCGTTGCCGTCTTGGTCAAGCACTTTAATAAAAGTGCAGTTGTGCGTCATGCGAATATGCGCGGAAACAGCCGCTTTTCTTTTGTGCGCAACCGCATTGCTTACGATAACGGCGCATTCGCTAACCCATTTCGTGTCAAGCTCATTGGCAAGGGCGCCTGCCGCCGCGCAGTATTCCGTTTTGAATTCGCTCAGCGAAAGGAAATAATCGCTTTGGCTGTCCACACAAACGTCCATATTTCCCGTGCCGGTAATATCATCGTGGAATTGATGCTGGATAACTCTTTCCCACGCCCTGTTCAGATTTTCGGCAGGGTAGGTGAGCACATCTGCCGTGTGCGCCGCCGTGCACAGCCTTTCCGTCTGATCGGCAAGCAGCTCGTTTTGCGCGTTCAGCCTTTTGTTCATGGCGCGCGAGGTGTATGCGCCTGCGCCGTGGGAAGTCATCAGCAGCTCGCCGTCATATTTCGGCAGCTTTGCCTTTTCCGCTTCGGGCAGCGCGTCAAGCTCTTTGAAGAAATCGTCCGTTGCGGCGGAAATAACTTCAAAATCCGAACCGCTGTTCTTTGAAACGCTTTCCTCAACTGCCTGCACGCTTTTTTCGTCCGGAGCGCCGCCCCAGTCGCCTGTGCCGTAAAGGTGCATCGTCTGCGGCAGTCCTCCCTCAAAAGCGTTTCTTGAAATTTTGTTGATAACGGAGATATCGCCCCTGATGTCGCCGTCAAATTTGTATCTGTATGATTTTGCGTCCAGGCAGGCAAATACCTCGCTGCCGTCTATTCCTTTCCAGATGCCCGTATCAAACGGCACGCCGTTGGCAGAGCCCCAGCTCAGCTTTTGTGTGGAAAAGCCAAAAAGACCCGCGTGCTTCATGACAGACGGAAGCTGTCTGCCGAATCCGAAGCAGTCCGGCAGAAAGATATCTTTGCATTCCTTGCCGAATTTCTCCTCGAAATACCCGTTTCCCAGCAAAATGTTTCTGAACAGCGCTTCGGGAGAGGGGATGTTGACGTCGCCGTTTTCGTATTCTGAGCCGGAAACGCACCACTTTCCCTCGTTGATCAGTTTCTTTATGTATTCGAAGTGCAGGGGATAGTATTCCTCGGCAAGCTTATATCTGAAAGCGCCCTCGAAATTAAATCTGTAATGCGGGTATTTTTCGATCAGATCAATGTTTTGTTCAAGGGTATCAGGCAAAAACTCGTCGATCGTCTTTGCAAGATTCCACCGCCAAACCGTGTCAAGATGCGCGGTTGCGGCAACAAATGCCTTTTTCTTACTCATAAACAAACCTTATTTCTCAATGATCTCATATGTAAATTCATATATTTTCTGCAGTTCCTTTACCTTATCCTCGTTATCCTCAATAAAGGTCTCGGAATAGATGGATCTGCCGTCTACGGAATAGTCCTTAACGATCTTGTTAAGCGCCTCCCAGGCTTCGTCCGCCTTATCATAGCCGTCCTCAAATTTGATAAGAAATTCCCTGTGTTTCGGTAATCTTACTTTCATAATTCTTCTCCTGTTCTGATTATTCTATTATCATTATATATTTAATGCCTGTTTATATCAAGCAAAAATTAATCAAGAAGCGTTAAAAGCGCCTTTCTAAAATCCAGATCCTGCTGCTTTGCGCGTTTTTTCGGCCCTTTGATATGCGCCCCAGCGCGCCGTGCCTGCTTTGCGGAATGGCGGCTCTCTAACAGGGATGCAATGTTGAAGTCGTTTATGATAAGTCCGTTTTGCGTGATTGCAACAGCGCCTTTTGCAAGCGCCATGGCGGCAAGCCCGTAGTCCTGCGTAACAACGATGTCTCCTTTTTCGGCGTCGTTTACAAGCGCAAAATCGGCGCTGTCCGCTCCTTTTGATACGGTTACCACCTTTGCTCCTGCACTTTTAAATTCATGGCTGGTGTCGCAGTAGATCACCGCCTCTATGCCGTGCCGCTTTGCCTCTTCAACCGCGATTGCGGTTACCGGGCATCCGTCTGCGTCAATAAGAATTTTCATATCATATCCTTTTCCTTTTACACCTTTTCAAAAAGAAACACACCTTTTTCGGTGTGTTTCTTAAAACTTATGCGTTGTTTTGTTGATCAGAAGACTCGCTTTCCGGTTCCGGCGGTCTGCTTGGGTCTATCAGAATATTGTTGTTCATAAACTCGCTCTTCTTTTCCAGCTCGTTATTCACATACTCAAATCCGTATTCCTCATAGACTGTGGGCGTTTCGGAAAACAGATTTGTGCCTATCCCAAGCCTGTCGCCCTCTATTTCCACGCCCATGCTTGCAAGAATGGTGGGGAACATGTCAAAGTTGCAGTACTGCCTGTTTATAAATCTGTCGGCAGGTGCGTTTTCAACGTTCGGCGCGGGGTTAAGTATCAGGTTGAACTGGGTGCGCAGGTAATCCTCGTCAAAATCGGCAAAGAAATCCGTGTCCATACTCAAATGATCGCCGATCAGCACGATCGTTGTGTTTTCATAAAACGGCTGCTGCTGTATCCAGCGTACAAATTCCACCGTCTGCGCGCTGCTGTAGGCAATCACGTTTGCGTACTGGTCGTCGTAAGGCGTGGGCGCGTTCTCGCTCAGATAGCCGTGCGGGCGGTGCGTATCCGCCGTTTCCATCGTGAAGTTAAAAGGCTTTCCCGTGTTGTATAGCCTTGTGATCTCTTCTTTTGCAAATTCGTAAAGCTTGTCGTCCTCAAAGCCCCACCAAACCTTGTAATCGTCCGGGATTATATCGTTTCTGACGGCATATCTGTAGTCAAATACCTTGGCGTTGCCGTGAGATTCGTAAAAGTATGAAAGGCCTCCGAAATTGGCGTCTGCTCCAAACATAATGGTCTGTTCATATCCCTGATCCTTAAGCATATCGTTCATCGTATATGCGCCGGGCAGGAAGTTGTCTTTGGAGCCGTATGCGTTTTGCTCTGCCGGCACCTTCATGGGAAGCCCCGTGGTCATATTGACCATGGACGCAACAGACCATTGCGTGCCCGTGCCCTGAAGCGGGCCGCCGAATTTTCCGCTTGTGTTTGAAAAGACGTCGCCTTCATATGCAAGCTCCGTCAGCTCCGGCATAAGGTTGTTTTCCATATATCCGCCGAGATCGGTGGAAAGATAGCTGTTTTCCATGGATTCAAGATATATGTGTATGATGTTTCTTTTCCTTTCCGGGAACGTGATGCCGGTGCTTCTCGGATCGGCGTAATTATCTTCAATAAAATCGGACTCGGCTATATATGCGTTGTAGAGCTGCCTGAGCTGGAATTGCTGCGAGCCGTAAGCGATGCCGCCGATAAGCATCGCAATACCCAAAACAAGGCTGACGATCCTGTGGAAAAGATCATTGAATACGGTAACGGATTTTTTATTGCCGTGATATTTTATGCTGAAATCGGAATAAACGAACAGGCTGAAGATCGCCGTGCAAAACGCTGTCTGGAACACGGGACGCTCAAATACGTCCAGGTATACGCCGGAATCGGCGCCCTCGGTCGGTGAAAACAGATTGATCACAAGCTGGTCCGCCGTAACGTCGCCAAAGGAATCCTTGCCCCATATCGTTCCGAAGAACGCGGCGCAGCCAAGCATAAATAAAAAGCAGGAGAGCAGCTTTATAAATCTCGTCCCGTGCGTCTTTTTGCGGTTGCCGTCCTCAAAGGTAAGGTATCTGTTTATAAAAGCGGAAAACAGCAGGCAAACAAGCCCCACTACGATGGATAATGCAAAGAATTTTAAAAAGTTTTCTGTTCCGTAAGCGGAAGTATCCAGCCAGTGCTTGTATTTGAACACGTATCTGAGCAGCGCAACGGAGATCAGATTTATAACAAAAATATTTCTGACTGCCGTGTGCAGTATTTTTCCGAAACTCTTTTTCCTGCAAAACAGCAGGATCTCGGCAACGGTGATGATGAGTGCTCCAATGGTTCCGCACAATATAAACATGATCTAAAATCCTCTCTTCCTCGTATATTACCTTACGAATTGTAACATATAAGCCCTTATATTACAATAGAGAATTGCAATATAAGGGCTTTAATTGATTAAAACTGAACAATATTGGATTTTAGTAAATGTTTTATTGCTGCATCTGCGCAACGAGCGCGTCCGTGTCTTTAAGATTGATCCGCTTGGAGCAGATGGAAGTACGCAGCTCGGTGAGCGATATTTTGTCTTCGCTGTCAAAATGGCCGTAGCTCGTCGTTACGATGGTGCCGTCGTCCAGCACAACGTTTCCGCAGTAGCCGGTGTCTGCATCGGCGCAGTATTCAGGCTCATTCTGCCCGTTTTGGTATATGTGCGCAAGCTTGATCCTGTACTGCCCCTCGTTTCCGTTTATCAGATCTTCATACGTGCCAACCCAGGCTACCCAGCCTTCGCTCACATAGCCGCCGGTTACGCTGCTGTCCGCGTTCGCTTCTGCCGTAGGACCGCGCTCTATGGAACGGAACGTTATGAATAATCTGCCGTCATCGGTATATTCTGCCTTAAACCTGTCTCCGTTGAGCGCAGCGGGAAGTTCCCTCGGCTCGCTCCAAGTTTCGCCTTCATCCTGTGAGAACGATACAAGCGAATTCATCGTTCGGCTGTTGCTTCGGGTCAGCAGGCAAAGCTCATCGCCCGTGCCTTGCTCGCTGCGGATCACCTCAACCTCACACATGTTGGATTCCTGCTCAATCTCCCTGTAGTCGGCAAAGTATTTTGCGGGTTCGCTCCATTGCATGTTTCCGTTTTCATCAAAAGTGAGTATCGTTTTGTAGTTATAAAAATCGGCGTCATGAAACAAACCCATCCATTTGTCCACAAATTCGCCGTTCTCCTTAAGCTGCGTAAGGCTGCTCATCGCAACGATCGGAATGACCGGGCTGCTGCTGCTCTTATCATAAAATGTCTCAAATTCCGTCCATGTTGCGCCCTCGTCGGTAGAAATCGAACAGTTGAATCCGCCATTTGTTTCCGGCTCGTCGCCCCACTGCGGATTTGCGGAGATCATGATCAGTTTGTCAGCCGTTTTGCCGTCTGTAAAGGTAAGCCTGTAAACCGTGGGCGTCTCCTGCGAATCCTCCCAGCTATCAGGCGTGTTTGCAACGCTTTGGCTCCAAGTCAGTCCGCCGTCCGTGCTGATCTTTGTAAGCACCGCTCCTTTTCCGTGCCCTGCCGGATACATCGTAAGGATGTTGCCGTTTTTCAGCAGTACGGAATCCGGGTGCGCCATGTATTCCAGTGAATCGTCAACCGTTGTTAATTCGTAAAGATATTGGTATTCCTCGGGGCAGTTCTCCGGCATAACGCTCAGATCAAGCTCGGGAATCGTGTAATCGCTGCCTGTAAAAGGCATAGGGTCTGCTTTTGAACAGCCGCCGAATATTCCGATTGCAAGAAATAACGGCAGCACGGCACAGATGATCTTTTTCATAAATTACCTCATTAAATTTTGTACTAAGAAATGGTTTATGGATTTCAGAAAATTACTTCTTCAATTCAATTAAATAATTTTTCTATCTGAAAGTCAAGCCTTTTCGGCAGGTTTTTCCTGTGTATCGTTTTCCGTTTCGTGCGTTTCGGAACTCTTTTTTAACTTGTTCTTTTTGTTTTTGAGCTGTTCCCACGTTTCTTTAAGTTCCTTTCTTTCCATAAAGCATTGAACGCCGAGTCCCAGGATGCCGGTAATAACGGCAAGCGCAGATGCCGCCGGGTGTGACAGAGCAAAATTCGCCTCAAAAATGCCAAACAGCATAAACGCTCCCGAAAAAGCGGTGGTGCAGATCGTCATGATATATTTATATTTCGTGCTGAGCACGCCGGCAACAACGGCTATCACAAAACCTATGATGTTTGCCGCAGTGCCGCCCAAAAAAGTAAGATAGGAGGGCAGGGTGGTAAATACCATGATAAATGCAGTAACAAATAGCTGCACCTTGAATATCTTTTTGGAATAGAAAGCGCATAGCCCGCCGCAAACGATCCCTATGGCTATATAAATATACATGGCTGTCTGATCAGAGCCGAAGATCAGACCAAGCGCAAAGACAGGCACAAGGAACCCGATCCAGAAAAAGAAAAAGGCGTTCCAGATCTTGTGCACGGTGTGCCCGAAAAAACAGGTGGCAGCCGAGCAGATCCCGAGTAACCACGGCAAAGCCGCCTCCGCCGCCGCGCGCACACTTTCATATCCCGGGGGAATTGCTCCTATAAATTCCTCAAGCAGTTCATAAAATTCCATAATGCGTCCTACAAATCGATAAATAAATCTATGATTTCCTTGCCTGCAAGGCGTAAAAAAACAGGGTATTCACAAAATACCCTGTTTATGGTTGCGGGGGCAGGACTCGAACCTGCGACCTCCGGGTTATGAGCCCGACGAGCTTCCAACTGCTCTACCCCGCGATATTTCATCTGTGTGCCCGTGCAGTACAAATATAATATATCATTTAAGCAAAAAATGCAAGTGTTTTTTTATATTTTTTTCAAACAATATAATTATCGGGTGGTAATGTGAAAGAATTGTTTGAATATTCCGCGCGTCTGGCGGCGCAGATCGTTGAAAACGGCGGAGAGATCTCCCGCGCCGAAGAAAGCGTTATCCGGATATGCAAAAGCGCGGGCGCAAAGAATATAAATGTATTTATAATCCCTTCCATGATCTTTGCCTCTGCCGAATTCGGCGGCGAAAGATATACGGCATTTAAAAGAATCTATAAAACCGAGCTAAACCTCGGTGCGCTGGAATACGCCAATTCCGTCTCCCGTTCCATTTGCACGGGAGAAAGCGTCCGAAAGATCAATTATACCTATCCTGCATGGCTGCTATATACGGCAACGATGCTTGCAACCGGCTCGTTTTGCATTTATTTCGGCGGCAGTTTTACGGACGCGCTGTTTTCAGGCCTTATAGGCATCATTATAGGCCTGCTTCCCGTGCAGCGCTTTGGGCTGAATCTGTTTTCAAAAACGCTTGTGGAATCCACTGTCAGCGGTTTTTTTGCGTTCCTGCCCGCTGCATTCGGCATACCGTCAAGCCCGGATAAGATCATGACCGGCACGATCATGCTGCTGATCCCCGGTATGAGCGTCGGCAATGCCATGAAAGATATGATGAGCGGTGATCTGATTGCCGGCATACTTGAGATCACAGAGGCGCTCGTGACTGCGCTTGCTATCGTTCTCGGCTTCGCGGCGGCGCTCATTGTTTTCGGAAGGTATAATTATGGTTAAGGCTCTGCTCTGCATTGCGGGAACCGCGGGCTTCTGTGTCGTGCTCGGCGTTTCAAGGTCAAAATTGATCGTTGCCGTTCTCGGCGGGGCGGTATCGGCATTTACGGCGGCAATTCTGGAAAATGCCGGCGCCGGAATATTCAAAACAACGCTTGTTGCCATGATCGCGCTTTGCGTTTTCAGCGAGATCGCCGCAAGAGCGGTAAAAACGCCCGCAGCCGTTATTATGATCCCCGGTTCCATCCCTTTGCTGCCCGGCGGAAGCCTGTATTATATGATGAGCTATCTTGTGCATTATGATTCCGAAAAGCTGTTTTATTACACTTCAGAGACCGTTCTGACAGGCGCGGGTATCGCGCTCGGCGCCGTGATCGTTTCCATCGCGGTCAAATTTGCGCTTGCCTTAAAAAACATTAAGCAAGAGAGATAAATCCGAAATCGCCTAAAACGAACTGCTTTCGGCATCTTTCCGGTTTTCGCCCTTGCAAGGCGACAGCCTGGCTTCGTTCTCAAAACGAAAATCTGCACAAAATCAGCATCGTTTTAGGTCTGCGATTTTTTATGGTGCGGATTTTTCGTCAGGCAAGGCACAAAACGCAGTTAATCCTTTCGGATTAACGAGTATTTTAACAAAGCATGAGAGAAAATCCGCCCATAAAAAACAGTTTAGGATTTATCTCTCTTGCTTAATCGTGGCGCGTATCGTCCTCAAAGCATTCGCAGAATCTTGCCGCAAAAGACGGTTCCTCACTTCCTGCGTACAGATGCGAAACATCCCCGAAACCAAGGCATCTGAATTGCGCTGTGCCGCGCCGCCTTTCCTCGGATACGATCGTTGTAACGGAGGAGGGGAGCGCGGCAAAATTATGCCACAGGATCATAGGCGAGATGCTGAATATCCTGCTGAGTACGGCGCATTCTACGGCAAAATGGCAAAACAGGACGATCGTTTTTCTGTTTGCTTCGGTAACGCGGTAAAGTCTGCCGTCGCGTACATAGCCGTGTTCCGCCAAAAAACGGTCTGTTTCCCTGCATACGCGCAGATATTCTTTTTTTACGTTGCCCGTTTTCATTAATGGCGTTTTGTACCAGGCGTCATAGTCATAATATTCATCCTGCGCCGTCCAGTATTCCGGCAGTCTGTCCCAACAGCTTTTTATGCCTTTCGGCGTGAGGATCTTGCCTTTGAATTCATGGAGCCATTTCAGCTCCTGCGCGGTTTTTCCCGTAGCTTCCAGCGTGTATGCGGCTGTATCCTTTGCTCTCCCGAGCGGGGAAACATAGATCTCGTCAATCTCTGCCTTCGCAAGCCTTTCTGCAAGCAGCGCAGCCTCGCGCTTTCCCTTTTCCGTGATCGTATCGTGTGCATAGTCCGGTTCCGCGTGGCGCACAAATAATATTTTCATCTTTCATCACCTTCATCTCTCTTGCATAGTTATTTTATCATAATCGTATCGCTCTTTCAAATATGTGCCGTATTTCACAATGAATACTATAAAATATGATTTGAGACCTGCTTTTTATGGACATTCTCACTTTATTATGTTAAAATCAAAACATAGTGTTTATTGTAAGGGGGAATTATGTGAGCACGGAAGTTGCAGAAAAAGAAAAACGTTACGTAGGCGTTGGGGAAAACCTTGCCTACGGTTTTGCAAACGCGGGGCAGGTCTTCGGCTATAATCTTGTTGCCGGCGGATATCTCTCGCTGTTTTTTACAAAGGTATTCGGTATCCCGGAGGAAGCCGTGGCAGTTATGATATTCGTTCTCGGTATATGGGATACGATAAATGATCCTTTGATGGGCTCTCTTATAGATAAAACAAGAACGCGCTACGGCAAGCTGCGTCCTTATCTTATGATCGTTCCCATTCCGCTCTCCATAGCTACCATTATGCTGTTTGCAGGGCCGGAGATCCTGGCAGACGCAAAAAGTACCACTGTTAAGATCGTATATATGTATATATCGTATTTCATATGGGAGTTTTTCTATACGATAGGGGATGTTCCGTTCTGGGGCCTCAGTACGGCGATTTCACCCTCTACTGCGGACCGTACGCGCGCCATATCCTCCGCAAGGTTCATTTCGGGGCTGTTAGGCGGTCTTTCTACAACGCTTTTGCCTGTAATGATGGATCTTACAAACAACGGCGTTTGGAATCTCACGCTCTCTCACGATTTTTTGATCCTTGCCGTAATCGCCGGCACGGTGGGAATGGCGCTCTTTTCTCTTGCGGGATACAAAACAAAGGAGCGCGTTGTGCAAACCATCAAAGAACCGTCCGTTATAGACGGCTTCAAGGTGATGCTTAAAAACAAGCCGCTCATGCTTATCATCTTGGGCAATGTGCTCGGTACGCTTACAGGCCTTGCAGGCGTGTTCCAAACCTATTATTATTCCGAAGTGCTGAATCTGAGTTCCGCCGTGCTGTGGATCAATCTGCCCGGCACCATCTTCGGCTTTCTTACATATCTGCTGATACCCAAGCTTAAAACAAAGCTGGATAACCGCCAGATCGTTATGCTCAACGTTATCTGCCGCTTTGTTGTGAGCACGCTCGTATTCTTTGCGGGTCTCAATTTCTATAAAACGAATATTGCCGTTATATCCGTGCTTTTGATGATCCAGAATTTTATATTCAGCTTCTTTAATACGATCAACAGCGTTATCCCAACGGAAATGATCGGCGATACGGTGGATTACATGGAATGGAAGACCGGAGAGAGAAACGAAGGCGTCAGCTTTTCCGTACTCACCTTTGTTGGCAAGCTTACTGGCTCCGTTTCAACCTCTTTGGGTACGGCTCTGCTTCCGCTGATCGGGCTTTCCTTTACCACGAACGCGCAGGGCATGCAGGTTGCCGTTAAGGGAGAGAATACAGACCTTTATATTTGGGCGCTGTATACGATCGTGCCCTATGTTCTCGGTCTGCTGACTCTTATTCCATATGCGTTTTATAATCTTACGGGCAAGCGCCTTGCCGTTATCCGCGCGGAAATGGCGGTAAGGCGCAGCAAGCTTGCCTCAGAAGTGAGCGGCGGAGGTGTTGATGATGAGTGATAAATGCCCCAAGTGCGGCGCAAAGCTCGGCAGATTCTATTTTAAGCAGACTTGCCCCAAATGCGGCGTCAATCTGATGTATTATAAGCTTGATGAACGCCTGGAGCAGGACGTTGAAAATGCTCAAAAAGAAGTTCGGGATCTCTGGCTTTTCGTAAAAAAGCTCGATAAGGCGAATGTGATTGAAAAATACTGTAAAAAGCATGATAAGCCTCTCCCTTGGGACGCTGAATAAAACAGTTGACAAATCTTTCTTCCTGTGGTAATATCTATTTACTTTGTGAGGGAGTAGTCGGCGCGCTTTGCGCGTGGCAAGTCAACATACTGGCATTTCGCCTGGCTTTTCTTAAATGACAAGACTCATATGCAGTTCATTTTCTGCGTATGGGTCTTTTTTTATTGCCGTGCGCATATAATTATGCGCCGAGAAGGAGAAAATTATGGGTGTTTTAGAAGTTTTTTTGATCGGCGTCGGCCTGTCTATGGACGCTTTTGCAGTGGCGGTCTGCCGCGGCCTTAAAATGCAAAAACTGAATTACGGGCAGACGGCTCTGATTGCGCTGTTCTTCGGTGGTTTCCAGGCGCTTATGCCGCTTATCGGCTGGCTGCTCGGCACGCAGTTCGAATCTTACATAACCGCCGTGGATCATTGGATCGCGTTCGTCCTGCTGGCAATTATCGGCGGTAAAATGATCTATGATTCCTTTAAAAAAGAAGAGGACGATAAAAATGAAAAATCCGTCCTCAATATCAAAGAGCTGTTTTTGATGGCTGTGGCAACCAGCATAGACGCGCTTGCCGTCGGCATCACATTTGCATTTTTGAGCGTGAATATATGGAGCTCTATCACGATCATTGGCGTAACTACCTTTGCGCTTTCCGCCATAGGCGTTCTTATCGGTCATAAATTCGGCGCAAAATATAAAAGCAAAGCAGAGCTTGCAGGCGGCGTTATCCTTGTTCTGATCGGCCTCAAGATCCTGCTTGAGCATCTGAATGTGATCAATTTCTGATTTACATAAAAAACGGCGGCACTTTTGAGTGCCGCCGTTTATTTTGCTGTTATTCGGTTTACATTTTGATCTGCTTTTTTCCAAGGTCTATCAGCCTTACGATGATCGGGCTGAGTATGATGTTTACAAGAAGCTCAAATATAAAGTTGAAGCCGACAAGCGTGGTTATCATATAAGTGCCTGCGGATTCCATGCCTATGCCTGCCGCCCAGCCCTCTATCGTGGGCATAAAGAAGCAAAGGCAGCCTAAAAGAAATACGCCGGTATTTCCGATCGGGCAGGCGATAGCTGCGCAGATTGTAGCCACCGTTTTGTTTTTCTTTTCAACCAGCTTGTAAACAGCTCCGGCAAGCAGACCTGCCGCTGCGCCCTTGGCAAGCACGGTGATTATCGTGCCCGGTACGTTTACCGCCAAAAATGCGCTCGCGTCGCCGGAGGCAAGCACCGTAACGCCGAATGCAAGGCCGAGCCATACGCCCGCGCCGATACCGTATAGCGCCGTTCCCACAACAATGGGGATAAGTACGAGCGAAACGGAGAAAGGCCCGAATTTGATGAAACTTCCCAGCAGCTGTAAAACAACCACTATGGCAGTGAACAGTGCCACACCAACGATCTTTTTTGTTTTTTTGTTCATATTCAATTTCCTTTCTGCTACTGCTCCAAATTCACGGCTGCCTGAACAAACAGCCGCGTATTCGGGGAACCGTTACCCCTGCGGATGCAATGCGGCTATATTATAATATGCGCGCAGCCGAATTGCAATATATTTTTCATAATGACCGTGAATTATTAATATAAATTTATGGACAGTCCTTATATGTGTAAAATTACCAAAAATCCTTTGAATTTTTATACAAAAGTTAAAAAATCTTGTCCTAATGGTTAAAATTAACATAAAAAATTGACAAGTAATAAAAATTATTATACAATGTAAACAAATATTTTGAAAATCCGGGCGGTCTGCCGCCTGTATAGAAGAGGTTGTTTTATGAAAATTTATGATGCGCAAAATATCAGAAATATTGTTCTTGCCGGCCATGCCTCAAAGGGAAAGACTACTTTGGCGGAGGCTCTTTTAAATGTTGCCGGCGCAACGGAAAGGATCGGCAAGGTGGATGACGGCACCGCTGTTACGGATTATGATGCAGAGGAGAAAAAAAGAAAGATATCCGTATCCTGCGCGGTCGCTCCCGTTGAATATAAGGGGAAGAAGATAAATATTTTAGATACGCCCGGGCTTTTTGATTTTGCAGAGGGTGCGGCAGAAGGTATACGCGCGGCAGAGACGGCGCTTATCGTTATCTCAGCGCGCTCCGGTCTTGCCGTCGGCGCCGAAAAGGCGTTCAAAAGCGCAGGCTCGCGCCGTATGGCAAGGATCTTTGTAGCCACTAAGATGGACGATGAAAGAGCCGATTTTTATAAGACGTTCAATGAAATGGCGGCAAGGTTCGGCTCCAGCGTCTGCCCGGTCGTGGTTCCCGTTGTTAAGGACGGCAAAGTTGCCGCTTACTATAACCTGATTGAAGATATAGCTTATTCCTACAACGGCTCTGCGGCGGCTCCCGCGGAAGTCACCCATGATGACGCGGCAAGATTTGACGCTATCAAAGAGGTGTTTAACGAGGCTGTTGCCGGCACGGACGAAGAGATCATGGAAAAATATTTCGCCGGCGAAGAACTTACGAAAGAGGATCGTATAAAGGGCTTGCGCATCGGTGTCGCAGACGGCTCTATCATTCCCGTTTTCGCGGTGAGCGGCGCAAGCGGCGCGGCATGCGATATGCTGCTTGACTTTGTGGCTGATGTGTGTCCCGCCCCGAAATCGGAATACGCTATAAGCGGCGAGGAGCCGATAGAGCTTTCCGCCGATCCCAACGGCCCGCTTGCGGCAATCTGCTTCAAAACGGTTGCCGATCCGTTCATCGGCAAGCTTTCATTCTTTAAGGTGCTCAGCGGCAGAATAACGGCTTCCGCCCCCGCTTATAACGAGCGTACCGGCAAGGAAGAGCGCATGGGCAAGATCGTTACGATGTTCGGCGCAAAGCAGCTTGATTGCGCGGAGATCCCTGCGGGCGATATCGGTGCGGTCGTTAAGCTTTCCGGCTTTAATACGGGCGATACGCTCTGCTCGTCAGATAAGGTAATCCGTGCAGACGGCGTTGCCGTTCCCAATCCCACTTACACAATGGCGGTAAAAGCCGTTAAGAAGGGCGACGAGGAAAAGATCGCGTCCGGTTTCTCTCGCCTTTGCGAGGAAGATCCCAGCCTTGAATTTTCCGTAAATAACGAAACGCACGAGCAGATCATAAAAGGTCTCGGCGAACAGCAGATCGACGTTGCGGTTTCCAAGCTGAAATCAAAATTCTCTGTCGATGTTGAGCTGAAAGCGCCCAAGATCGCATACCGCGAAACAATCACTAAAAAAGTTTCGGCACAGGGTCGTCATAAAAAGCAGAGCGGCGGCCACGGCCAGTTCGGAGACGTATTTATAGAGTTTGAGCCGAGCACCTGCGATAAGCTTGAATTTGCGGAAAGGATCGTCGGCGGTTCCGTGCCCAAAAACTTCTTCCCGGCTGTTGAAAAAGGGCTTAATGAATGTATGGAAAAGGGCGTGCTTGCCGGCTATCCCATGGTTGGCATTAAAGCCACGCTTTACGATGGCTCTTACCATCCTGTTGATTCAAGTGAAATGAGCTTTAAAATGGCGGCTTCCCTCGCTTTCAAAGAGGGCGTTTCCAATGCAGGGCCTATCCTGCTTGAACCGATTATGACGGTAAAAGTCAGCTGTAACGACGACGCCATGGGCGATGTGATCGGCGATATCAATAAGCGACGCGGCAGAGTCCTTGGTATGACGCCGAGCGGCGACGGTATGCAGGAGATACTTTCGGAGATCCCGCAGGCGGAAATGGCAACCTTCTCCACCGCAATGCGCCAGATCACGCAGGGCAGAGGCTCGTTTGAGGCTGAGTTCGCAAGATATGAAAGATGCCCCGAACATATTTTCCAGAAAATAATAGAGGAAAGTGCAAACAATTAATCGGTTTTAACAGGGGCGGCGCAGACCGCCCCTTTCAGCGTGTAGAAAAAGGTGTATATTTAGAAAAATGAGCAGTCCTACACGCTGAGGAGACTTCGAGAAATCGAGCTGAATTTCGTTTTCTTG
>URED01000012.1 GCA_900546785.1 uncultured Oscillospiraceae bacterium
GGGGTCCCCGGAAAGCCGTAAGGCTTTTTGGGGAAAGGAGAATTTGACGAAGCAGATAAGAAACGGCGGTTATAAGGATTTGGAATAGCCGTTTCGTCCTGTGCGAAGTCAAATTCGACGCGGGGAGCAGGCAGCTATGCTGCCTGAGGGGTTGTGAAAAGACCGAAGCCCCCGGAATCATCCGGAGGCTTCTTTTAAAAAGGAGTAATATTGAACCCGGCAAAAGGATAGTATGCCGAAAAGTATCAGTGACTTTTTCCGCCGGGCTTTTCAACGTGCGCCGAGCAGCTGCCGCAGCCGCACGCGCCGCCGCACGAGGAACAATCGCACCCGCAGGAGGATTTACCGTTTTTCTTATCTTTTACCATTTTAACGATAACGGCAATAACGATAACGGCGATTACCGCCAAAACCAAAATACTTCCCCAAGTCATAAGATCACCTGATTTCAAAATTAACTTTCTTTATTTGACTGACTTTGCCTTTTTTCTGCGCTTAACATCTGTATACGCAAGCCTGTTTTCGTCATACTTATTCTTTCTGAACAGCAGATACAGGAACGCTGCAAGTACAACCAGCGCAAGCACCGTCCAAACAGAGAACGATACAACACCCATGATAAGGCCCACGATCTGATAAACCATAAGCGAGATGCAGTAAGCAAAGATCGTTTGATAGCCGATTGCGATCCAGGTCCATTTTGCGCTGTTCATTTCTCTCTTGATCGCGCCGATCGCCGCAAAGCACGGTGCGCAGAGCAGATTGAAGATAAGGAACGAATAAGCCGCGATGGAGGTCATGCCCTCAAAATCAAGCACGCCGAATACGCCTACGACTTCCTCTTTGGCAACAAGACCCATTACGGTTGCGATGGTTGCCTTGATATTATCAAAACCGAGCGGCAGGAAGATCCATTTCACAACATTTGCGATCATGCCCAGCACGCTGTTTTCAAGCTCCATCTCAAGCTCGAACCCGAAGCCGCCGACAGCGGTGGTGCCGAAGTGAGAGCCTGCCCAGATGAATATGGACGAGAGCAGGATTATTGTACCCGCCTTTTTGATGAACGAAGAGCCGCGCTCCCACATGGAACGGATCACACTGCCGAAAGTGGGCACATGGTAAGCGGGGAGCTCCATAACGAACGGAGCGGGATCGCCCGCAAAGATCTTCGTCTTTTTAAGAATGATGCCCGAAATGACGATTGCCGCAATGCCTATGAAATACGCGCTTGGGGCAACCCACCACGCGCCGTGGAAGAGCGCCGTTGCGATCAGGGCAACGATCGGCATCTTGGCGCCGCAGGGAATGAACGTCGTTGTCATGACCGTCATTTTTCTGTCCCTGTCATTTTCAATGGTTCGGCTTGCCATAACGCCGGGAACGCCGCAGCCCGTGCCTATGAGCATAGGTATGAACGATTTGCCGGAAAGACCGAAGCGGCGGAAGATCCTATCCATAATAAACGCTACACGCGCCATATAGCCGCAGCCTTCAAGAACAGCAAGCAGGATAAACAAAACGAGCATCTGCGGCACGAAGCCGAGCACAGCGCCTACGCCGCCCACAATGCCGTCCAGCACAAGGCTCTTGAGCCAATCTGCGCAGTTTATGGCGTCCAGACCGCGCTCAACGAAAACGGGGATACCGGGAACGTAAATGCCGTAATCCTCTGTAGCCGGTACATTTTCCATCTCAAGCGCCGCGTCAACCGTGGCGGAAATATCGTAGCCCTCTTCGGCAAACGCATCGGCATAAGAGCCGTAAGCCTCATCAAACGCGGCAAAATCGCCGTCCTCGATAGCGCCCTGTATGTCGCCCGCGCCGGCAACGTCAGCCGCTGCGGCAGCGTCAACTGCGGCAACAACATCGTCCGTCCATATATACTCGGCGGCAAATTCATTCATGGCTTCATCGTAATCGCTCTGGCCGGTCAGGTGCCAGCCGTCGCCGAACACGCCGTCATTCGTCCAGTCCGTTACGATCGTGCCGAGCGTTGACCACGAAATGTAATAAACGAGGAACATGACGACCACAAATATGGGCAGCGCCAAAAACCGGTTTGTAACTATTTTATCAATTTTATCAGACACAGTCAACCGGCCCTTTTGCTTGTTGACATAGCAGGAATCGATAATAGAGGTTATATATTCGTATCTTTCGTTGGTGATGATGCTTTCGCTGTCGTCATCAAACTCGTCTTCCGCTTCCTTGATTATATCTTCAACATTCGGAAGACTCTCGCCCGTCTGCGCGATTTTATCGTCGCGCTCAAAGAGCTTGATGGCGTAAAACCGTTTCTGCGCTTCGGGCACATGGAGCTGTGCTTCGATTTTGGAAAGATAATCCTCCACGCCCACGGAAAAGCTGTGCACGATCGGCTGCTCGCCTCCGGCGGCGGAAACAACAAGCTGCGCCGCCTCTTCAATACCGCTGCCCTTGAGCGCGGATATCTCTACGACCGAGCAGCCAAGCGCCTCGGAAAGCTTTTTAGCGTTGATCCTGCTGCCCGATTTTTTAACAACATCCATCATATTGACGGCTACCACAACGGGCACGCCGAGTTCAAGCAGCTGGGTGGTAAGATAGAGGTTTCTTTCAAGATTTGTGCCGTCAACGATATTGAGGATCGCGTCCGGCTTTTCATCAAGTATGTAGTTTCTTGCAACAACTTCTTCCAGCGTGTAGGGTGAAAGGCTGTAGATACCGGGCAGGTCCGTTATGGTAACGGATTTATCGCTTTTCAGCTTGCCCTCTTTCTTTTCAACAGTTACGCCGGGCCAGTTGCCCACGAACTGGTTAGAGCCTGTGAGCGCGTTGAACAGCGTGGTTTTACCGCTGTTGGGGTTTCCGGCAAGAGCTATTTTTATAGACATGATTTTCCTCCTAAACAAACCGGCAGGCAAAGCTTTTGTTAGTCGCGCCTAACCGTTGTATATAAAATTACTGATTTTTGCCGCTTAACCATTCACCTCTATATTTGCGGCGTCTGCTTTTCTGAGCGACAGTTCGTAGCCCCTTACGGTAACCTCTATCGGATCGCCGAGCGGCGCAACCTTGCGGATATAAACATCCACGCCCTTGGTGATGCCCATATCCATAATCCTTCTTTTCAGCGCGCCCTCACCGTTTATCTTCTTAACGGTAACGGTCGAGCCGATCTTTGCTTCCTTTAAAGTCATTGCAACTCCTCCGTTAAACTATGATTTTATTTGCAATCGTGCGGCTTATGGCAATACGGGTGCCTTTAACGCTCACGATCAGATTACCCCCAAGGCTTGAAAGGACGGTTACATCCTCCCCTTCAACAAAACCAAGTGATTCAAGGTGATGCCGCGTATCCTCTTTGCCCGTAATCTTGGCGATCTTCTTTTTTTCGCCGTAATCAGCCATAGAAAGAAGCATTTTAACATCTCCTAACCAGTGTGTTAGTTTTGGTTAACATTTGTTAGTTACAACTAACAAAGCTGTAAAAAATATCGGTTAGTTCTCACTAACCGAATAAAATATACCATAATTGAAAGTATATGTCAACCTATTTTTTGCATAATTTTTGAATTTTAATTGATTTGAGCGTCAGACGGCAGCAGAAATCAGTTTTTCGGCATATACATCATGCCCACGATTCTGTTTACAAGCCCTGCCGGCAGGAGCTTTTGCAAAAGGCAAAAGATCTTGTATTTGCCGCCCACTGTTGCAAGCACGGGCAGGCGCTTTTTTTGTGCAATTTTTACAATGCCTGCCGCAACCTGTTCCGGCAGCATGCCGTTTATTTCGTCGTTTTCCATAACGGAAACACTGCGGGCTATCGCGCCGCCGTAAACATCATCGCCCGCGAATTCCTTCCTGCGCGCGGCGGTAAATCCCGTCTTAACATCGCCGAGGCGTATAGAGCATACGGATATGCCGAACTGCTTTAGCTCATTGGAAAGCGCAAGCGAAACAGATTCCACCGCGGATTTTGTTGCCGAGTAAAACGACTGAAACGGAATGGAAAATACCGACGCCGCCGAGGAAATAAAGATCACTCTTCCCCGGCTTTCACGCAGCTTTGGCAGCGCCGCTTTTGTAACGGCGATATGCGCAAAGAAATTCAGCTCAAACTGTGAGCGGATCTCGCGCATATCCGTAAATTCCACACACCCGGAAACGCCGAACCCCGCGTTGTTTATCAACAGGTCGATCCTTTCTATTTCGAAAAACGCGCGGTCAATATCCGCCTGATCCGTAATATCGCACTTCCTATTTTCTGCGCCCGCAATATCACAGGCATGGCGCTGCAGGCAGATCACGCGCCAGCCCTTTTGAAGCAAAATACGCGCCGTTTCTTTTCCTATCCCGCCGGACGCCCCCGTAATCACCGCAACCATAACTATTCCTCCAACACTGTAAAGCGCGAAAATTTTTCTTTAAATATTTTTCTGAATTTTCCTATAAGCATAATATATTTTATTTACACACCTAAGTATATCACTCCCGTCGTGAATTGCAATCCTTTTAAAAGAATGACACAAAAATGTCCTGAACGATATAAATTGATATACCGTTCAGAACATATAATTTATGTGCGATTACTGATTTGTTTTTCTTTGTTCAAAAAAATCTGGATTGCAAAAACGTGCCCCGCACTTTAAACAGAAGCAATCACAGTCGCTCCCTGTTACATCGTCTACCTCGTGCCCATAACCTTTGTCGTGATTACATGGTTTGCCTCCCCATTCTTTCTGTAGCGCTTCTACTTCTGATGTTGTTAATTTTTTCACGACCGACTCTCCTTTCTATTATTCTGCTCTAGTCCAATCTTGTGAATACCAATTTTTATTTACATAGTAGTTCTTTACACTCGGTCTATCATATACATATAAAGCCTGAACTTCTACAGGTTGAGTCAATGCTTGAGCCGCATTTTGAATATTTGCTAATGAAAAAGTTTTAAACCAATAATTCATTATACTACCTTCAGACCCATTACTTTCGTCCAATGAAAAATACCAATATGAAAATCCATCTGTTCCTGCAGTCCATGTATCAGGTTCTGGAAGTGTTACACTGGTGAGCCCTGTACCGTAAAAAGCAAATGCGCCAATAAAATTAACATTATCCGGAATGGTTAATGTAGTTAATCCCACACAATTTGTAAAAGCATGCTGTCCGATTTTTACCAGTGAATTAGGCAAGGTCAAGCTTGTAATTGTATCACAGTTCTCAAAACCATTGTCCATAATTTGTGTAACTGAAATACCATTATAAGAGCCAGGAATCGTCACATTTTTAAGGGCAAAATTTGGTGAAGCCTTAATCCCATATGTTCCATCAGGAAGCAAAACATAAACATAATTACCATCAGTTATTTCTGATCCCGTACCACCGTTACCAACACTACCTACATTTACCGGATTCTGTGGGTCATCAGTATAAGTAACAATCAATTCCCCATCGATAATTTCCATGTTAGCTATGCCTCTGCCATCTTTACCATCTGTGCCTTTTTCGCCGGTATCGCCTTTTTCACCCTTTATATTTCCGAGATTCACTATGGAATTATCGGACATAGTAATCATAAGTTCGCCGTCTGCGGATAAAGTTACGCTCTTGATGCCTGCGCCGTCCGCGCCCATGATAACGCCAAGGTTATCCGTTTCGCCATTTGTATATGTAAGCAGCAGTTCTCCGGCTACGTTGATTTCCGCTTTGGAAACACCAATACCGTCCGCGCCTTTGATATTGCCGAGATTCAACACGGTGCCGTTTGTCAGCTCAACACGCAAAGCGCCTTCCTCTGAAACCGTTACATTTGCGATTCCAACACCATTTTGACCGTCCGCGCCTTTTTCGCCGGTATCGCCTGTATCCCCCTTTTCTCCTTTTGCTCCGTCTGCACCGTCTTTACCGTCTGTGCCGACTACTACGCCAAGATTTTGCGTCTGCCCGTCCGTATAAGTAATGAGCAGTTCGCCGGAACCATTGATCTCAGAATTTGCTATACCAACGCCATTAGTTCCGTTCGTTCCGTCTTGCCCGTTTACACCGTCTTTTCCATCGTTTCCTGTTGCCTGAACGCCTGTAGCAGTCCACATATTGCCGTTATCCGCCGAAACCTCCCATTCATTCGTTTCGGAATTGATCCGTATCTGCGGGCTGATCCCGTCTTTTCCGTTCTGTCCGTCAGTACCGTCTTCCCCGACAATTCTGCCAAGATTAATGCTCTGTGAGTCGGAAAAAGTAAGTTCAAGCTCTCCGTTTTCATTGATCGTGACATTGGAGATGCCGTTGCCGTCCTTGCCGTCTAATCCGTCTTCACCGTCTGCGCCGGTAGCTTTTACGCCGGTGCTGATCCACGAATTGCCGTTATCGGCGGAGATTTCCCATTCGTTGGTCTCTGTGGAGATCCTGATCTGCGGTGATATTCCGTCCTTACCGTCACTGCCGGTTATCTTGCCCAGATTTTGTATATCGCCGTTTGAATAGGTAACAACGAGTTCACCGCTGCCGTTTATTTCCGTTTGCGATATACCAACACCGTCCGTACCGTTGGTTCCGTTTGTACCGTCCTTCCCATCCGCACCGTTTTTGCCGACAACCATGCCCAGATTCGCCGCCGTGCCATCTGTATAAGTGATTACGAGTTCGCCGTTTGAATTGATCTCGGTTTTGGAAACGCCGTTTCCGTCCTTACCATCGGTTCCGTCCCTGCCGTTTGAGCCAACAACCTTTCCGAGATTTACACAAGTATCATTGGAATAGGTAATTACCAGTTCACCGTTTTCATTTACATCGGTACGCGCAACACCAATACCGTCTTTACCATCTGTGCCGTCGGTTCCGTCTTCACCGTCCGCACCCTTTATCGTGCCTAACTGAAGCAAGGTGCCGTTACTCAATGTGATCTCCAACTCGCCGTCGTCTGTTATCAAAACGTTGTTTATTCCGACTCCGTCCTGACCGTCTGCGCCTTTTTCACCGGTATCGCCCTTATCTCCTTTTGCTCCGTCAACGCCGTCTTTCCCGTCTGCGCCAACTATAACGCCCAGATTGTCTATCTTATTATTTGAATACGTTAAGATCAATTCGCCTTTTGCGTTGATCTCAGACTTTTTAATGCTGATACCGTCAGTTCCGTTTGTACCGGCATCTCCTTTTTCACCTTGATCCCCCTTAGCGCCTATAACATTACCAAGGTTGGAACGCTGACCGTTTGAATAAGAAAGCACCAATTCGCCGGCTGAATTGATTTCTGCATTTGTAACGCCGATTCCGTTTTCGCCTTTATCGCCTTTGGCTCCGTCTGTGCCTATTACTGTACCCAGATTTTCCATATTGCCGTCAGAATAGGTCAGAACAAGTTCGCCGTTATCGTTTATTCCTGCCGTTTTTATGCTGATTCCGTCTTTGCCGTCAGCACCGTTCGTACCGTCTTTGCCGATCACTTTTCCCAAATTATCAGTCTGCCCGTTTGAGTAAGTTAAAACGAGTTCGCCGCTGTCATTTATTTCCGAATCGGTTACGCTTACGCCGTCATTGCCGTTTGTGCCCGTGATTTTATCAAGATTAACAAATGTGCCGTCCGAAAAATTTAAAACCAGCTGACCGTCTTCATTAACATTAGCAGATGTTATTCCTCTTCCATTCTGTCCGTCTGTGCCGTCTTTACCGTTAGTACCATTCACGCCGTCTTTGCCGTTCGCACCATTTTTGCCGTCAGCGCCTACCGCGCTTCCAGCGTTAATCATTGTGCCGTCTGAAAGGGTAAAAATCAGATCTCCGTCAGATGAAAACGCGGCTGTTTTGATTGCCGCGCTGTTTTGATCTGCCATTGCCGCCAACGCATCGGAAAATTCCTTCTCCGTTCCAGAATAACCATTTTCAGCTGCAATTTCATATGCCGATTTTCCTTTAAGAGAATTAAGCCAGTCCTCAACGCTGCCGTCATAGCCTTGCTCTGCCGCAAGCTCATACGCAGAGAGCCCGTTTTCTACATTACCTGAAACAGGCGCACTCATATTCCGATGAATGATTGTGGCAACAACTGCCGAAATTACAAACATCAAGATAACAGCGATGACTGCAATCACAACTTTTTTTATCGTTTTCCTTTTGTTATTCTTTATTTCTTGCCGTTCCATTTTTAACCTCCGTTCAGAATGAAAATAATTCTATTTTTATTACATAATAAAACTGAAATGTCGTTTTGTCAACTATTTTCTCGTTGTTTTAATGATTTATACGTTCTTTCCTTTAAAATAGTTTTGAGGTGTTCAAAATGGACTTCTGCAATAAACTACGCGCCCTTATAGAAGAAAAAAATTTAACACAAAAATGTGTTGCCAATGATTTGAATATAGCCCCGTCTACAATGGGCGGGTATGTACAGGGTACCAGTGAGCCTGATTTTAAGACCCTGAAACTGCTTGCCGAATATTTTCATGTTTCTACAGATTATCTTTTAAGTATTCATTCTCAAAAAAGCAACAGCTTTGCCGAAGATGAATTACTGCGCATATTTAGGCTGATGACCGCCGAACAACAAATGCTTTTTATTGAGCAGGGCAAAGTTTTTGTTAAGGCAAACGAAAAGAAAAAAGAGAGCAAAAAATCATCATAGGAAATTTCAAAATGTATATTTAGGCACAAAAAAGCACGGACCCGCTGTTGCAGGCCCGCGCTTAAAGACATGATTATAATGTAATAAAAAGTGTTAAGAAAAACAGGGCTTTTGCAAAAAGCGAAAGCCTTGTTTTTATTTCATGTATGCCGGTTACTGCTCAACAGGGTAAACAGAAACCTTTTTCTTGTTTTTGCCCATTCTCTCAAACTTAACCGTGCCGTCAACAAGCGCAAAGAGGGTATCGTCTGAGCCGATGCCAACATTGTTGCCGGGATGGATATGCGTGCCTCTCTGGCGGTAAAGAATATTGCCGGCAAGAACAAACTGACCGTCCGCTCTTTTTGCGCCGAGGCGCTTGGATTCGGAATCACGGCCGTTCTTCGTTGAACCCATACCTTTTTTATGAGCAAAAAGCTGAATATCTAACTTAAGCATTTACTGCACCTCCGAAATTTTGATTTTGATGTTTTCGGGATAATCCTTCTGTAGCTCGCTCAAATGGAGCAAAAGCCCCTTCAGAATATCCTGCGCGGCAGCCGGATCATCTTTTACGGCAAGCCTCAGCCAGCCCTTATCCGCCTCTGCCTCAGCGGATAGATGCAAAACGTCCGTAACGGTATTCGCCGCCATCAGGCAGGCGCTGGAAACGAACGCGCACAAAATATCCTGCCCGCTGGGGGCTGTAAGCGCATGGCCTTTTGAAGTAAAGCCCGTGTAAAGATCACCCGATCTGAAAAATTCTACTTCTATCATTTGGTTTAAGCGTTGATTGCGGTGATCTCAACCTTGGTATACGGCTGGCGATGACCCATCTTGCGCTTTTCGTTCTTCTTCGGCTTATAAGTAAATACAGTGATCTTCTTAGCCTTGCCGTTCTTAAGAACCTTGGCGGTAACGGTTGCCTTTGCGCAATCCTTGCCGGCTTTGATGCCCTTGTCATCACATACAGCAAGAACGTTATCAAAGGTTACTTCTGCATCAGCCTCAGCGCCGAGCTTCTCAACGTAAACAACGTCGCCCTCGGAAACCTTATACTGCTTGCCGCCGGTTACGATAACAGCGTACATAGATTTTACCTTCCTTTATTCAGACTCGCTATGGCAGGTGAACACGCGTTTCTTAAATACCTGCAATATGCGGCTTAAAAAATATACCACAAAAGCGAATCGTTGTCAACAATTTTTGCATATTAAATTCGAAGTATTAAATACTGATTTTATCTATACAATATATAGTAAAGAAAACAGACTTATAATCAAAATACAGAACGCATAAAATAAGTCTTTACAATTCTGTTTTTGTATGCTATAATTCATTCGCTGAATACGAATTACCCGGATACGGGCGCAGGCGCCTATGGCGAGTTCACCTATCCCGTTTCTGAGTTTTGCGCTTATCGGCAAATACTATGAAAGAGGTGACATTGCATGACACAGGCAGAAAAGCAGGCGATCATCAAGGAGTATGCAACGCATGAGAACGATACCGGTTCCCCGGAGGTTCAGATTGCAGTTCTTACCACAAGGATCAATGAGCTTACCGCGCATCTGAAGATCCACAAGAAGGATAACCATTCCCGCCGCGGCCTTCTTAAAATGGTTGGCCACAGAAGGAATCTTCTTGCTTATCTTTACAAGACGGATATCAACAGATACCGTGCGCTTGTTGCAAAGCTCGGCATCCGTGACACGCTGGACAGATAATTTTGTTGCAGACGGCAATTCCCCTGCCGTCTGCTTTTTATCTTTAAAAGCGCCCGCAAGGGCTTAAAATGACCGTAAGGAGGCAGAGAAATAGTAGTAAATTGAGGGCATAAAACGCTTTGCGCCTTGAATTTATTACTATTGCGCCTCCTTTGGAATATAAAAATAAAGTGAGGTAAAATTATGTTTTTCAAAAACTACAAAAAATGGGAAACAGAATTTGCAGGCCGCAAGTTCACGCTGGAAACCGGCAAGATGGCTGGCCTTGCAAACGCCGCGTTCTTTGCAACCTACGGCGAAACACAGGTGCTCTGCACCGTAACGGCTTCCGCAAAGCCGAGGGAGGGCATTGATTTCTTCCCGCTTTCAGTTGATTACGAAGAGAAGATGTATTCCGTGGGCAAGATCCCCGGCTCTTTCCTGCGCCGCGAGGGCAGGGCAAGCGAAAAAGCGATCTTAACCAGCAGATGTATAGACAGGCCGATCCGCCCGCTCTTCCCCAAGGATCTCAGAAACGACTGCTCCGTTGTTGCCACCGTTATGAGCGTTGACCCGGACTGCTCGCCGGAGGTTACGGCTGCAATCGGCGTTTCCGCCGCGATCGCGGTTTCCGATATCCCGTGGGACGGCCCGATCTCTTCCGTAAACGTTGGACTTGTAGACGGCGAGATCGTTCTGAACCCCACGCTGGAGCAGAGGGAAAAGACAGCTCTTACCCTTACCGTTGCCTCCACGGCAGACCTTGTTGCCATGATCGAGGCAGGCGGCAACGAGATCCCGGACGACCTTATGTTTGACTGCATCATGGCAGGCCATGAGGAAAACAAGAAGATGGTAAAATTCATTCAGGGCATCGTGGACGAGATCGGCAAACCCAAGTTTGCATATGAATCCTCTGATCCCGACCCGGAGATTCTTGCCGAGATTGAGAATTTCTGCATAGAGGACGTTAAAAAAGCGCTGGATACGGACGATAAACTTGTTCGTGACGAGGCTCTGCTTCCGATATATGCCGCAGTTCACGAGAAATTTGACGAAAAGTTTGAGGGCTGCGAAGAGAAGGTAGACGAGATCATGTATCTTGTGCAGAAGCACGTGGTACGCGCATGGCTCAAGGACGAACACAAGCGTGTGGACGGCAGAGGAATAGACGAGATCCGCCCGCTCAACGCGGAGATAGACCTGCTTGACAGGGCACACGGCTCCGGCATGTTCACAAGAGGCCAGACGCAGGTGCTTTCCGTTACAACGCTTGGCCCGATGAGCGACTGCCAGCAGCTTGACGGCCTGGACGAGCAGAAAGAGAAGAGATACATTCACCACTACAACTTCCCGTCCTTCAGCGTTGGCGAAACAAAGCCCTCCAGAGGCCCGGGCAGACGTGAGATCGGCCACGGCGCGCTTGCCGAAAAGGCGCTCTTGCCCGTTATTCCCAGTGTTGACGAATTCCCGTACTGCATCCGCGTAGTATCCGAAGTGCTTTCCTCAAACGGCTCCACTTCCCAGGGTTCCGTATGCGGCTCCACCCTTTCCCTTATGGCGGCGGGCGTTCCCATCAAGGCTCCCGTTGCGGGCATCAGCTGCGGACTCATCACCGGCGATGAGGGCGTTTACGGCGACTTCATGACGATGGTGGATATCCAGGGACTTGAAGACTTTTACGGCGATATGGACTTTAAGGTTGCCGGCACAAAGAACGGCATCACCGCCATTCAGATGGACCTTAAAGTACACGGCCTTACGCCCGAGATCATTAAAGAGGCTTTTGCAAAAACGCACAAAGCAAGAAATTATATCCTTGACGAGATTATGCTGCCCGTTATCAGCGAGCCGCGCAAGGAGCTTTCCAAATACGCGCCCAAGATGGTTACGCTTTCCATTGATCCCGATAAGATCGGCGATGTGATCGGCAAGGGCGGCAAAGTCATTCAGGAGATCCAGAGCGACTTTGACGTTAAAGTGGATATTGAAGAGGACGGCCGCGTATTCATCAGCGGTATAGATATAGACAAGTGCAACAGCGCAAGAGACGTTGTTAAGCTGATCGCAACCGATCCCGAGGTTGGCGCATTCTACAACGGCGTTGTAACAAGGCTCATGAGCTTCGGTGCATTCGTTGAGATCGCGCCCGGCAAGGAGGGGCTTGTTCACATCTCAAGGCTTGACGTTAAGAGAGTGGATAAGGTTGAAGACGTTGTAAACGTTGGCGACACGGTTGTTGTAAAATGCATAGAGATCGACGACCAGGGCAGGATCAACCTTTCCAGGCGCGACGCGCTCATTGAGCTTGAAGGCATGAAGCCCGAAAATGAGATTGACGAAGCGCCCAGAAAGCCCAGAAGAGACGGCCGCCGCCGTCCGCGCAGGGACTGATATTCCGGCAAAATAAAATATTCCAAAACCTGATTTAAGGCTGTGGATTTTTCTGAGCAACGCTCACTTTTCGCCACATAACCCAAGCGGTTATGTGGCTTTTTTACACATTTTTTCGCGTAGGATACGCGGACGGCTGAAAATTCAACGTATCGGAGGAAAATAATGGAGCAGACCTTTATGAAAGAGAGAAAGATCGTGCCGCTCGTTATAACCATGGCGCTGCCGATGACGGTCTCCATGCTCATCAATTCACTGTATAATATTGTGGACAGCTACTTTGTTGCAAAAATCAGCGAGGAAGCCATGACGGCGCTTTCCCTTGTTTACCCCGTTCAGAATCTGGTGACCGCCGTAACGGTGGGCTACGGGATCGGCGTAAATGCCGTTATCGCATTTTATCTGGGCGCGGGCAAGCAAAAGCAGGCGGATACCGCCGCTTCGGCAGGCATGCTGTTCAATATCCTGCACGGCGTTATACTGACGGGCTGCGTCTTTATCATGCCCGCGTTTTTGAAAATGTTTACAAGCGACCCCGTTACGCTGGATTACGGCATACGCTATTCGAATATCGTATTCCTTTTCAGCATACCCATAGCCGCCGGCATCGGCTTTGAAAAAATCTTTCAGGCAGTCGGCAAGATGACCGTTTCCATGATCGCCATGCTGGCGGGCTGCATAACGAATATCATTCTTGACCCCGTTCTCATCTTTGGCTGGTGGATCTTTCCCGAAATGGGGATTGAAGGCGCGGCGCTTGCCACGGGCATCGGGCAGATCGTAACGCTTGTGATCTATGTGGCCATCTATTTAAAGAACGGTCTTTCGGTAAAAATACGATTGAAAGGCTTTGCCGATTTTGCAAAGATAAGCCGCCGAACATACGCGATCGGTATACCTGCCGCGCTCAATTTGGCGCTGCCGTCCCTGATGATATCCGTGCTCAATTCCATACTTGCCGTATTTTCGCAGACCTATGTGCTTGTTCTGGGCGCCTATTACAAGCTTCAGACCTTTTTGTATCTTACGGCAAACGGCATCGTGCAGGGCATGCGCCCCGTTTTAAGCTACAACTACGGCGCCGAGGAATACGGGCGCGTGCGCGGAATATTCAGGGTAAGCCTGGGCTTCATAACTGCGGTAATGGTGCTCGGCACCGTGCTTTGCGCAGCAATACCGCAAAACCTGATCGGGCTTTTCAGCTCCGGCAGCGAAACCATAGAAATCGGCGTTCACGCACTACGCCTGATTTGTATAGGGTTTATTCCGTCCGCCCTGAGCGTTACCGTTTCCGGCGCGCTTGAAGGCCTCGGCAAGGGCGGCACATCACTTTGGATATCGCTTTTAAGATATGTGATCGTGATTCTGCCGGCTGCGTTCATACTCAGTAAAACAGTGGGCGCAGGCGGCGTATGGAACGCCTTTTGGATAACGGAGCTCATAACCGCCCTGTTTTCGCTCATCGTTTTCGCATTCGTTTCAAAAAAACATCTTTCCCGCGGAAGATAAATAAAAATAATCTGATTTTTCGGCGAAAAAATTTCCAAAAAAAGCTTTCATAATTCCCGCATACTGAGCTGTATTATGTGCAAAATATTACAGATAAAGCTTAGCAGGCAAGATGAGCCGGGCCGCATAAATCGTATATGGTTTTTATCTTGCCGGCTTACAGACCAAGGAGAAAGATACGAATGAAAGCAACAGGAATTGTCAGACGAATCGACGATCTGGGAAGAATCGTTATACCTAAAGAAATACGCCGCTCGTTTCGTATTCGAGAGGGCGATCCTCTTGAGATTTTTACCGACGCCGAGGGCGAGGTAATATTTAAAAAATATTCGCCTATAGGAGAGCTTTCCAACTTTGCGGGGCAGTATGCGGAGGTGCTTCACAAAAGCGGCGGGCTGCCGATAGCCATTATGGACAACGACCACGTTATAGCCGCCTCCGGCCTGAGCAAACGAGAGGTGCTGGAGCGCAGGGTAACGAAAAACCTTGAAGAGCTTATGGAAAACAGAGCCATCCATATATCCACCAACGAAGTGCCGCCGATGAACGCGATCGAGGGGTTTGACAGAAAAGCCAACGTCGTTTACCCCATCATCTACGGCGGTGACGTTTCCGGAGCCGTAGCGCTTATGCAGGGTGATGAAAACCACCTGCCGACGGAGACGGAGATCAAGCTCGTTCAGGTTGCAGCGGCGTTTTTGGGAAAACAAATGGAATAATAATCGTTCAAAATAATACACGAATCAGAGATTAAAAATATATATCATTCCGGCGCATGCCTGCACGTTCGCCGAGGTGGTAAAGTAATGGTACGCCGGGTGTGTTTCAAACACACCCGGCATTGTGATTTATCAAACATTTATTGTGATATTTATAAATTGTGCAGCCGTTTTCAAGATGCTATTATATAAAAAGCAGTATATTAAATGATTTAAGAGAGGGCTACATTATGAAATACAGAATTGAGATGGTCTATGAGACCGGCGAAAAAACTGCGGTGCTTAACACAGCGGCGGACGAGATCTGCTCTGTTTCGCTCAAAGGAAACGGCGGCGTTGCCAGTGCCGTGCTGAATTGTAAAACGGAAATCACCATAAAAAGCTTTAAGCTTATTCTTCCCTATTCCTTTTCGGAAAACAGCAGGATATTTGCAAACGGGTTTCAGAGCTGGACAGATTCGCGCGAATATATGCCCTGCGAAAAAATGAACGAGCTGGAAAGAATCGTGGAAACATTTATAAATTCACCCATTGCGGCAGGAACAGGGCTGAACCGTTCGGGCGACGGCACTTTCCATAAATTCCCGCGCAAGAAAGGCGTATTTTACGGGTTTTCATACGGATATGTCAGAAACGGTGAAAAGGTTACGCTTTTCGGCTCCATGAGCGAACGCACGGGCTATACGATCATCACCTTTGACGCGGCGAAAAATCTGATCTACATAGAAAAAGAGCTTCAGGGCAAAGCCTTTTGCGGCGAATGCGAGCTTATGAGCCTTGCAGTCATCTCCGGCAGCTATGACGCTGTATTTGACAAATACTTTGAACTGCTTGAGATTCCCGCCCCGAGGGCGCAGAGAGCCTGCGGCTACACCACGTGGTACAATTATTACGGAAACGTAACGGAAGATGTCGTCATGCGCGATCTTGACGCAATGGAAAAAGCCGGGGTAAAAATCGATTTCTTCCAGATAGACGACGGCTACCAGAACGCCATCGGCGACTGGCTTATAACCGACGAAAAAAATTCCCCTCCGGCATGAAGGCGGTTGCGGACGAGATACATAAAAGAGGAATAAAAGCTGGGCTTTGGCTTGCGCCGTTCGGCGCCGTAAAAAGCAGCCGCGTATTTAAAGAACACCCCGATTGGATCATTCGGGACGGCAAAGGTAAGCCATACGCAGTAGGCCCGAACTGGGGCACATTCTATGCGCTTGACATTTACAACGAAGGCGCGCGCGAATACATAAAGCAGGTGTTTGATACCGTGCTCGGAGAATGGGGATACGATCTTGTTAAGCTTGATTTCCTGTATGCCGCTGCCGTACTGCCCCTGCACGGCAAGACACGCGGCGAGATCATGTGCGACGCCATGGATCTTCTGCGCGAATGCTGCGGGGATAAGCTGATACTCGGCTGCGGCGTTCCGCTTATGCCCGCATTCGGCAAAGTGGATTACTGCCGCATCGGCGCAGACGTTACAAACAACTGGAAACCGCGAAAGTATACCACCCGCGAAGATGTTTCCACACCCCACGGCGTAAACAATTCCATTTTCCGCCGCCATCTGGACGGCAGAGCGTTCCTGAACGACCCGGACGTTTTCTTCCTCAGAAACAACAATATGCACATGAGCCTGGAAAAACGCAAACTGCATGCAAAGATAAATTCGCTGTTTGGCTCTCTGCTGTTTGTTTCCGATAATGTAAGCGAATATAACGGCGAACAGATGCGCATTCTGAAAGACGTGTTTTACAGCGAAAAGGCGCAGATCCTCAGCGCCGAATATACGGACAAAAAGCAAATAACCGTAACCTACCTGCAAAACGGAGAAAAAGAAACGCTTGTGTTCGACCCGGATAACGGAACCGTTTACTGAGGGGGAGAAGGATTATGGCAAAAAAATCCTCATTTTCCGATGCTGTTTCAACAGCCAAAAACGCAGTAAAAGACGTTAAAACGCATTGGAAATCCCCTGCCGAGGGCAAATACATATCCTTTAGGGAGTTCACGGCGTACAGCGTGGGCGGCATAGGCGTCAACACGATAAATTCCATCTTCGGCTACGTTGCGTTGAACGCAAACTGCCTGCTGCTCGGCTCCGCATACGGCATAGACCCCGTGCACCTTGTGTGGATGAGCACGATCGTCAATATACTGAATCTTGCAAAATCCCCGTTTATCAGCATGCTTATAGACAACACCAACACAAAATTCGGCAAATTCAGACCGTATCTTATCATCACCGGCATACCCACGGCGGTGCTGATCTGCCTTATGGCATTTATACCCGAAAGCTTTAATTACACGCTGAAATGCGTGCTGCTGTGCCTGATCTACGCGCTTGCCATGCTGTTTCAGTCCACCTATTCCCTGGCGTATTCAAGCCTTGCCCAAGTGCTTACGCCAAACAGCTCTGAGCGCACTTCGCTGCTTTCGGTCAGCGCGTTCATATACAATCTGGGGCCAAGCATTGTAAATATGATACTGCCCATCATTGCCGAGCTGTTTGACGGCGGTATGCGCGGCTTTGCGGTCTACAGAGTTATGTTCCCTGTTTTTTCCGTTGCGGGAATACTGCTCAGCATCTGGACTTTTAAGGACACCAAAGAAAAGATCATCGTACCCAAAACATACGTTGCAAAAGTCAAATTCACAGACGGTATCAAAGAGATCAAAAACAATAAATATTTCTGGCTGATCTATCTTTATCAGATCTTGGGCGTTATGAAAGGCGGCATCTCAAGCATACTTGCATGGTACTGCTCCTACGTTATTATGAGCGACAGCGTGCTCGGCATTATGAACAGCGTTATGGGTACCGCGTCCGTTCCGGGAATGCTGCTTGCGCCCCTGCTTGCCAAAAAATTCGGAAAACGCAACTGCCTTATCGCGTTCAACGCTATGCGCGCCGTGTTTGCCGTTCTTATGCTCTTCACCTCAAACAGCCCGTTCCTGTTCCTTGCCTGCCTTTACATTGCAACGCTTGCAACAGGCGGCGACGCAATTATTACCTCCGCCGCAACCGCCGATATATTTGATTACCAGCAATGGAAAACAGGCAAGCGTTTGGAGGGCTTCATCACGCAGTTCGGCGGCATGCTGGTTACGGCTGCCTCAATGGGCAGCGCGTTTATCCTGCCGTATTTCTACAGGCATTACGGGCTCGGCACGGATTATGACGTGCTGTTTGACGCCTCCGTCAGAACGCCGATATTCAACATCATCATTATAACAACTGTTGCTTCCTGCCTGCTGACGGTAATACCCATGCTGTTTTATGATATGACAGAAAAGAAGCAGCAGCAGATTATTGAAGATCTGAAGCAGCGCGCCGAAGAGGAAAATTTACAGAATGCTTAACGACGGGTTTATAAAAGCAGATCTTCGGCAAAACGCCTTTGCCGTCTGGGCAAAACCGCCCGCATGGCGGCTGAATGACGGAAGATATAAGACGCTATGTGAAAACAAGGCGGTCCTGTGGGAGATCGGCAGAGAGAACGGCGTATGCAGCGAACACATGGAAATGAGCGGCTTTCAGTCCAGCTCTATCGTATGCGCGGGCAAAGACGCACGCGGCGGATTGCTTTTGCGCAGGCATATAACCGTTCCCGCGCTCAGAAAAGTGCCGGACGATACACGCGGCAGCTTTGCCTTTAACATTACCGGCGGTGTATGCCGGATCTTTGTAGATGCAAAAGAGCAAAAAGAACATCCGCAAAAAATAATTATGCGCGGCAATCTCACCGTGATTTCCGACTGCCGGGCGTGCGAGATAACGCGGCAGTTTATAAACTGCGCCGACGCACCGGCGCTTATCGAGCAAATAGATATAAAAATGAAGACGGCCGGAAAGCTGCGCATCAGCACGCCGTATATCAAAAAGACGCTGCCCGCAAGGAAATGCGCCGGCGGCAGCATCAGCTACGGAACCTGCGCCGTATACGAGGGCAGCGTTTCCTTCAACAGGGCATATGATTTTAAGGCGGAAAAGACGCTTCCCTGCGGCGGCAAAGCCTCGTTTTACATTGTATATTTCGCCGGCGGCGCGCATACTGTAATCGACATCGAGCAGCAAATACGGGAACGAAACAGATTTATTGAAAACAGGTTCACCCGTACCGTGGTGAAAAGCGGAAACGAGTTTACGGACGCTGAATTTTCGCACTGCATGCTGCGCGCATGCGAGAGCATATTCAAAACAAAATCCGGTCTGTTTCACAGCCCGGGCGGCGGCAATTATTATGCCGCGCTTTGGACGAACGATCAGTGCGAATACGCAAACCCTTTATTTGCGTTTATAAATTATCCGCCCGCAACGCAAAGCGCGCTCAACTGCTACCGGCTTTATGAACGCTACATGGATAAAAGCGATACGCCGTTTCAGGAAAAACGCGCGCTTGTAACAAGCATCGTTGCGCAGGGCGACGGCTATTGGAACGGTGCAGGCGACCGGGGAGACGGCGCCATGTACGCCTACGGGCTGTGCCGTTTTCTGCTGGCGCTTGGCGAAAAAAAGCTGTTTGAAGAATTTTTAGATAATATAAAATGGTGTATAGATTTCTGCCTTTCAAGGAAGAACGAAGCAGGCGTCATCAGCAGCGATTCGGACGAGCTTGAAAACCGCTTTGAATCCGGCAGCGCAAACCTGAATACAAGCTGCCTTACCTATGACGCGCTCTTGAACGGTGCGCTGATATGCGAGATCCTTGGTAAAAGCGAGCTGGCGCGGGCGTGGAAAAACGAAGCGGCTTTGCTTAAGGAGAATATAGAGAAATATTTCGGCGCAAACGTGGAGGGCTTTGCTACATATGCGTATTACAAAGGCAACGCGCTGCTGCGCTCCTGGATATGCACACCCCTTACGGTAGAGATCTTTAACAGAAAAGAGGAAACTTTAAAAGCGCTCTTCAGCCCTGCGCTTTACAGAAACGGTATGCTGCGCAGCGTATCCAACAACGCGACCACATGGGACCGCAGCCTGCTTTTTGCGCTCAGAGGCGCTTTTCTTGCGGATGACGAAAAGGCGTTTGATAAACTGTGCGCTTACAGCCGGGACAGACTCATCGGCAACCATTCGCCGTATCCGTTTGAGGCTTACCCCGAAGGCAACCGCGCGCACCTCAGCGGTGAGAGCGCCCTGTTTTGCCGTGCGGTAACGGAAGGGCTTTTCGGCCTGCGCGTCACAGGATACCGAAAACTCAGGATCGCGCCTAAGAAGAGTGGTATTTCCGTTTGCGGACTTTACCTTTTTGGCGAAACCTTTGCGATTTTCGCCGAGGACGATAAGCTGATCCTTAAGATCGGCAGTGATGAATACTGCCGCAGCGGGCACACGGCTGAATTTGATTTTGAAAAGAACGAATTTGTGTAGGCTCTACACGCATATCCTTATTGCTTAAAAAGCGCTGGATTTTGTGCATATTGCATAATTTTCAGCGCTTTTTATTGTGCATTATGTTTGAAGCATAGAAGTTTGTACAAAAAACTTGATTTTTTTAAAACAGTGTATATAATGTATGCCAAGAGAGGAAAAAAGCGCGCGAGGTTTTGTTGATGAGCCACTTAAAGAGCGAAGCATTCGGTTATATCAAAGATATGTTTATCCAGCACAATATGGTTAAACGCACGGTGCTCTCGTTTATAAGCGTGTTGATCACAGGCTTTGCAATATCCCTTTTCTCCCTTTCCGGATTCGGGGTGGACCCCTTTACCTCGATGAATATGAACATATCCTCTGTTATCGGCATGAGCTACGGCACATATCAGCTGATCGTCAATATCGTGATACTTGTTTTTGTGGTTATCGTTGCACACAGAGGTCTTGTGGGCGTAGGCACGGTATTCAATATGATACTCGTCGGCTACACCTGCGAATTTTTTGAAAAGCTTTTCTCTCCCCTTGAAAACAGCACCCTGCCCGTACGGCTTGTGCTGCTTGCGGCAGGAATCATCATGATGTGCTTTTCAAGCAGCCTGTTTTTCACGGCAAACGTTGGGGTAGGTCCTTATGACACCCTTGCGTTCATGATAACGCAGGCAACAAAGATTCCTATGAAATGGACCCGCGTTATGACGGACGTATGCGTTGTTCTGATAGGACTTGTTGCAAGCGGCGGGCTTACTGCACTTTTTCACGGAAGCTTTTCACAGATCAAAAATATCGGGATCGGCACGGTCATAACGGCATTTTGTATGGGCCCGCTCGTTAATTTCTTTAACAAGCATATAAGCGCCAAAATACTGAATGTGGATTACGAGGGCATGAGCCGCGATATCGCGTTTTTCCTTATAAAGGGCGCGCTTATCAAAAATTCGCTCCGCCCGGTAACGGAGATCAAGGCTTCAAAGCCCGGCTCCGGTACGCGCCGTTTCCGTTAATCATACGAGCGGTCACGCTCCCTATTTGCCTGCAAGCAAGCAATTGCTTCACATAAATTTTTACCCCTTAAAAGAAAAGAGCTGTCGGTTTATCCGGCGGCTCTTTTCCTTTTCCGAATTTTGTATCAATAATCAGAAACTGTTTATAATTTTGTTATAATTTTATCAATTATAGCAGGATTTCTAAACTTCCGAATCGTTTTTTGAAAGTTTATTACGGCGATTATGCTATATTTGAATCAACGGACCGCATAAAATACGCATATTCAGGACGTATTTTATTGCGCAGGCGTTTTTGTTTTCTTAATATTATAAAATGCAGAAAGGAGTAAAAATGTTATGAAAACAAAGAAGAAAACAAGGCTTATCAGCCTGTTCCTCGCCGTTGTTATGGCAGTTTCCGCTTTAACGGCTTCCATCTCGGCGCAGGCATGGCACTGGTTTTCGTGCTCCTTCGTGCAAGAAAAAAAGTTACTGATTAATCATTGATCGGTAATTCATCAAAATTACTCCATAAGGGAAGCGCCTCCGCAAGGGGGCGTTTTTCTTATGAAACGGCATTTCGCGACCTCTGCCGCCGTTGGATGCAGAGCATTGATTTGCCCGTATAATTGTGTTAGAATAAGCTCACAGGGCAGACGGCGTGCAATACGGATTCTGCCGCGCATCAAAACGCCGAACAGGAAAGGAGTTTTTGAAATGCTGAAGGCTTACAGAAAAAACATTATCCTTTTTTACGTTCTTACGGCAGCAGCGCTGATTGCCGCCGTATTTGTTGATCTTAAACTTGATATTCTGCTCAATGCGCCGGAAAATGCCTTTGCCGTTTGGTTTTACAATACGGGGGAGATCCCCTGCCGGCTCATCTGCCCGCTTGCCGGGGCGGCGCTGTTTTACTGCTGCGATTCAAAATTTGCCCGCTTTGCCGGCATATGTATTTCGCTGGGCGGCGGCGCGTATTTCGGCTACTACTTTTCAGAGCACTTTTTTACAGAGGCAAATCAGCTTTTGTTCGGCATCGTTTACGGCGTGGGCTTTTCACTGGCGGTGCTTCTTGCCGGAAAACTGGTTAACATCCCCGAAAGTATAAAAAAGCCGCTTGCCGCGCTCGCTGTTGCGGGCATTGCCGTTATGGCGGCGCAGCTGCTCGCCGTTGAGGGCATGAAATACCTTTGGGGGCGCGTGCGTTTTCGTGACCTGCTTGCCGCAGGCAGTTATGAGGCATTTACGCCGTGGTATGTGATCAACGGCATAAACGGCAACAAATCCTTTCCGAGCGGGCATACCGCCGGCGCAGCCATGAGCTTTCTTGCCATGCTGCTGCCGTACATCAGCAAAACCGCCTATAAGCACAGGCAGCTTTGCTTTTATATACCTTTCGTTTACACCTGCACGGTTGGCGTTACGCGCCTGATCATGGGCGCGCATTACCTCTCAGACATTGCCATGGGCGGCGCGGTCGGCCTGCTCACCGTCATCATCGCCATAGCAGTGCTTGATAAAAAGATTTGTCCATCACGCTTAAAAGCTGAACAGCAATAAAAGAACCGCTCTGTTATGTATTAACAGAGCGGCTTTTTGCACATACTCTCTGGGATTGGAGCCAGAATGGTTTATTCGCTGTTTTTCTTTGCGGTATTGATAGATGCTACTAAAATTTTTTTAATTTCTAAACATTCGGATAGCAAAGATTGATACATTTTTTCATCAATATATTTTGATAAATACAATAATTTGATCCATTACTCTGTTTTGGCTGTTTCTTTCAATGCAATATGTAGTTTAGAAATAAAATCAGCTTTGCTTTGACCGTAATTAGCCTCATTTATGTTTGCACCTATACTTGTGCCGCTGCGAATAATCTGTTTTGAAATGATATGTTCTTTCTTTGTTTTAATTAAATAGCGATTCAGTTTTACGATTCTTGCAGCGAAATTTAAAGATTTGTCAATTAGCAAATTTTCTTCCATATTAAATACCTCATAATAAGATAGCGTGATTATATTGGAAAATCAATTTATTAATAATTCATTCTTCATTATTCAATATTAATTATAAAAATCCGATTCAATGAATAACGAGATATTGAATAATGAAAAATGAATAATAGAAAGCAAAAATCCGTTCTGTGCAAGAACGGATTTTTGTTTTGGCGCAGATGAAGGGATTTGCCGTATGCTGCGGCTGCGCCTTGCATACTTATAACTCGGCGACCGAAATGCACGGCATTTCAGTACCCGCCTCGCTGCTTTTTGCTGAAAACAGCCCACCGGGCTGTTTTCGTTACGCAAAAACCCTCTCGGGTTCAAATCCCTATTTGTATAAAAAAACAGAAGGTGCAAAAGCACCTTCTGTTTTTTTGGCGCAGATGAAGGGATTTGAACCCTTGAAACGGTGTTCGCCGTTTACACGATTTCCAATCGTGCTCCTTCGGCCAGCTCGGACACATCTGCATATCGGGCGGTTTATTGCCGCCCCTATAATTTACTATATTTTTGATGATTAGTCAAGAGCTGAATTAAAATTTTCACACAATATAATCAATCCAGCACCTGATAATATACCGAAAACTGATTGAGCTTGGTCTCAAACTTATCTTTAGGCTGTTCCTTAGGCACTTCAACCGGGTATTTGCCGGTAAAGCAGCCGTCGCAAAAGCCCATGCCCGTATTTTCGGCAAGGTGGTGCGTTGCCTTTACGGAAAGATAGGCAAGCGAATCCGCCCCGATGACCTGCGCGATCTCCTCCACCGTATTATACTTGCAGGCGATCAGATTATCGCTGCTGTCCACATCCGTGCCGAAATAGCAGGGGAATTTAAACGGCGGAGAGGACACACGCATATGCACTTCCTTTGCACCCGCCTCCCTGAGCAGGCTTACGATTCTTGCGCAGGTCGTGCCGCGGACGATGGAATCATCTATCATGATCACGCGCTTGTCCTTTATATTTTCCCTGATCACATTGAGTTTTATACGCACGGCGTCCTCGCGCATATCCTGGCTGGGCTGGATAAAGCTTCTGCCTATGTATTTATTTTTGATAAAGCCCACGCCGTACGGCACGCCGCTTGCCTTTGAATAGCCGAGCGCCGCGTCAAGCCCCGAATCCGGAACGCCGATCACGATATCCGCGTCAACAGGGCTTTCCTTTGCAAGGAATTCGCCCGCTTTCATTCTGGCGTGCTGAACCGAGGCGCCCTCTATGACCGAATCCGGACGCGCAAAATAGATATATTCAAAAACGCACAGCCCGCAAGGCTTTTCAACACAGTGTGTCGTGTCCGATTCCAGCCCCGATGTGCTGATCGTCAGGATCTCGCCGGGGCGTATATCCCTTATGAATCTTGCACTGATTGTATCCAGCGCGCAGGATTCGGAGGCAACCACATACGCACCGTCGCCCGTTTTGCCGAGGCACAGCGGGCGAAAGCCCATCGGATCCCGAAACGCGATCAGCTTCGTTGCCGTCATAACAACGCAGGAATACGCGCCGCGCAGATCATTCATGACCTTGGAGATCGCCTCCTCCGTGCTCCGGCTTGAAAGGCGTTCCTTAACGATGGAATAGGCTATGGATTCCGTATCCGAAGTACCGTGAAAAATAGCGCCGCCAAGCTCGAATTTTTTTCTGAGCTCTGAGGCGTTAACCAGATTTCCGTTGTGCGCAACGGCAAGATTGCCCTTGATATGGCGTATGACGAGCGGCTGGATATTGTTGTGGTTCTTGCCGCCCGTTGTGGAATAGCGCACATGCCCGATTGCCATATTGCCCTTGCCGAGAGCCTCCAGCTTTTCCTTGGTAAAGACATCGGGAACAAGCCCGTCGCCGCGGTGATGGGTAAAAACGCCGTCGTCATTCACGGCTATGCCGCAACTCTCCTGCCCGCGGTGCTGAAGCGCATAGAGCGCAAGATACGCCGAGCGGGCGACATGGGTTGTTTTGTTTTCAAAGATTCCGAAAACGCCGCATTCCTCATGAATACTGTTAAACATAGATCAACGCTCCTGTTTTATCAGTTTGGTGTATACAGATTTGCATACGGCCTGGAGGTTGCGGGAGAAAGCTTTTTAAACGGCTTTGCCATGATCTCTTTAAAATCTGCCCCGAAATATCTGCAATATTTTTTTACATAGCCTTCAAGCTCTTTTTCATCCTCTTTGGTAAGGGAAGAAACTTTTATGTTTTGGGAAAGATTTTCCTTTGGAAACGCGCCGCGCACAAAGATTTTGCCGCCGTGCATTCCTGAGGCGCAGTGCGTGCCGAAAAGCTTCTCGCCGCGCTTCATATTCAGCCCAAGCAGCACGATGGTGCCGCCCGCCATATATTCGCCGAGAAACGAGCCCGCGTTCTGCCCGATCACGATAACAGGCTTCATCTGTTCAAATTCCTTGATATGGATACCGCCGCGGCAGGCAACGTTATCACGCACATAGATACTGCCGTCACGCATACCGTAGCCAAGGGCGTCTCCGCTGTGGCCGTGAATAATGATCTCGCCGCCGTTCATCGTGTTGCCGACGGCGTCCTGCCCGCTGCCGTATACAACGATCTTTCCGCCGTTCAGATAACAGGCAAGGTCATTGCCGGGCGTGCCGTGTATCTCTATGGATTTGCCGCTGTCCAGCGCACAGCCTATATAACGCTGGCCATTTACGTCCTTAACGGTTATCCGGCTTTTTTTGGAAAGTTCTGCCCTGATCTGATCGTTTAACGCCTCATATCTCTGAAGCCCTGCTTCTATACTCATAAGGCAACACCTCCCGTAAGCTTATCCGTTCTCGTTTCCCTGTTAAACAGGAACAGGGACGGCGTATCCATAATATTGCCAGCAAGCGTATCCAGCGAAACGCCGTTTGCTATAATATTGGTGTAGATGCCGGCATTGTCGCTTGCATTGATCAGCACATAGCCCACAAGCTTATCGCCCTCAAAAATGAGGCGCTTATAAGAATCGCCCTGCGCCTTGATCTTATCGTGATACTGCTCGCCCTTTGCGTTTATCAGCCCGCAGGTACAGATACGCAGCCCGTAAAAATCAATGGCGTTTACGCTGTAAGCGCCGGCAGCCTCGTGTGTTTCGCCCGCCATATTGGCGCCTGCCGCCATGCCCTGATAAACGGCGTTCGGCCATAAGGCGATGATCTTATTTGAACCGTCCAGCATATCAACGGAAACGGTGCAGTCGCCCGCAGCGTAAATATCCTTATCGCTTGTCTGCATCGTTTTCTGGTCAACGATGATACCTCTGTTGACTTCCAGCCCCGCCTTTTCGGCAAGCACGGTCTCCGGGCGCACGCCTACGGCGATGACAAGCACATCGCAATCCAGCGTTTCGCCGCTCTTCAAAAGAACGGATTTTACCATGCCGCCCTTTGTCTGCGCCTTAACGACCGTATTTTCAAGATGAAAACAAAGCCCGTGCGCCTCAAGGTATTTCTTTACGGAAACGGCGCTTTTTTCATCTAATATGGACGGCAGCACGCGCGGGGAAAGCTCCGCAACATGCACGCTTTTACAGATCTTGGAAAGGCCCTCCGCCGCTTTCATACCGATCAGGCCCGCGCCGATCACAACGGCTCTTGTGTTTTTATTGACCGCCTTTTTCAGCGCCTTTGCGCTTGCAAGATCAAGAAACGTAAACACATTCTTGCAGCCCTGCGCGTTTTCAACGGGCGGCACGAACGGCTTTGAGCCGGCAGCGATGCAAAGCTTATCGTAGGGATATTCCTTTCTGCCCGCCTTAACGGTCTTCTTTTCCCGGTCTATCTTCGTGACCTCAGCGCCGGTGATAACGGCGATCTTATTGTCCGCATAAAACTGCGGCTTTCTTAAAAACATCTTCTTTTCCTCAACCGTGCCCTTCAGCAGATAGCTGATAGACGGGCGGCTGTAGGGAAAATAGTTTTCCCTTGTCAAAACCGTGATCTCGCCGTTTTTATCTGTTTTTCTGATCTGCTGCGCCGCCGCAAGTCCTGCCGCGGACGCGCCTATAATAACGTATCGCATCACTGCTCACCTCCCGCTTCTGCCCAAACAAGCGCGCGGTTGGGGCAATTTTTAACGCACTGCGGCTCCTCGCCGGAACAAAGATCGCATTTGAGCGCGATCTTGCCGGGCTTGATGCAGCCGTAGGGGCAGACGGCAAGGCAGGTCATGCAGCCTATGCACTTGCTTTCGTCTACGGAAACGATACCCGTTTTCTTATCCTTTTGCATTGCGCCGGTGATACACGCCTTCACGCAGGCGGGATCCTCGCAATGGCGGCAGTTGACCGCAACGGAATCCTCCCTGCCGCCCAGAACGGTAATACGCGCAACGGGCGCGGGATCTTCCTCTTTATACGCCGTAACGATGTCCTTTGATACACTGTGCGCCGTTTTGCAATACACCTCGCAAAGGCGGCAGTTTATGCAAAGATCTTCACGGGCAAAAACTTTTTTCACAGCAATCCCCCCCTTATTCTCCGGCGTGCTTGATACCCAATATCTCAAGCTCTTTTTCGTTTAAGCCTATGCCGCGCAGCATCAGTCTGTTGCCGCGCAGCGAATCTATGGAATTGATACCCATGCCGCCCATGATCTCTTTGATCTCATGGTTCCACGCCTTAACCAGATTGATCACGCGCCGGTGGGCGATCTCAGGATTGAGTCTTCTTGTAAGATCCGGGCGCTGGGTGGCGATGCCCCAGTTGCACTTGCCGGTATTACAGGTCTGGCACATATGGCAGCCCATTGCAATCAGCGCGGCGGAGGCAATATAGCATGCGTCCGCGCCGAGGGCGATTGCCTTTACGATATCCGCAGAGCAGCGGAAGGAACCTGCCGCAACAAGCGAAACGTTTGAACGTATACCCTCATCGCGCAGCCTTTGATCCGCCGCCGCAAGCGCAAGCTCTATCGGGATACCTACATTATCCCTTATTCTTGTCGGCGCGGCGCCCGTGCCGCCTCTGTAGCCGTCTATAACAACGATATCCGCGCCCGCCCTTGCAACGCCGGAAGCGATGGCGGCAATATTGTGAACCGCAGCTATTTTTACGGAAACGGGCTTTTCACCGTTTGTGGCCTGCTTTAAAGACCATATAAGCTGGCGCAGATCCTCTATAGAATAAATATCGTGGTGCGGCGCAGGCGAGATAGCGTCTGAGCCGACGGGTATCATTCTGGCATTCGATACCTCCACGTTTACTTTTTCGCCGGGCAGGTGGCCGCCTATGCCGGGCTTAGCGCCCTGACCGATCTTGATCTCTATAAACTTGGAATTCAGAAGATAATCCTTGTAAACGCCGAAACGCCCGGAAGCGACTTGAACGCCGGCATATTTGCCGTAATCCTTAAGCTCGCTGTGCAGACCGCCCTCGCCGGTGTTGAACACGGTGCCGAGTTCTTTTGCCGCCATCGCAAGCGATTTCTGCGCGTTCAGGCTTATAGAACCGAAAGACATGGCGGAAAACATGATAGGCGTTTCCAGCATGACCTGCGGCGGCATTTCCGTAAGGGACTTGCCTTTTTTCTTTACTTCCATCTTATCCGGTTTTCTGCCGAGGATCGTGCGGATCTCCATAGGTTCGCGAAGCGGGTCGATGGACGGGTTCGTGACCTGTGATGCGTTCAGCAGGATCTTATCCCAATAGATCGGATAAGGCTTGGGGTTTCCCATTGCGGAAAGCAGGGTGGAGCCGGTATTTGCCTGGCGGCAGATCTCCTGCTGGTAATCGGGAGTCCAGTTGGCGTTTTCCCTGTAATCGCAAACATATTTTTCTATTCTTAAAGCGCCCGTGGGGCATAGATCCACGCACCTGTGGCAGGCAACGCAGTTATCGGATTTAGAAATAACGGTCTCGCCGTCTTTCGGGGAATACATATGGCATTCGTTCGCGCACTGCCTTACGCAGCAGCCGCAGTTTATGCACAGCTCTTTATCCCTGACTATCGTAAATCTTCTGGGAATATAATTGATCATTTCGCGCCGCCCTCCTTTTCATCAAGCTCCAGCGGAACGAAAACAGGCTCTGCGCCGCTTACGCTCCACACCTTTTCGGGATTGGGGCAGACAATCCGGATTGCAGACTCTTCTGAGGCAAAATACGCTCTTGTGCCCTTGGTTGCCGCTGTTAAAGAACGCAGCTTAAGGCGGTCATTGATCGCAAGCAGCCCCTTGTTTGAGCCGAGGATAACGGAAAACGGCCCGTTTACAAGCGCCGCGTTATAAATGGAGCGCAGGGTGGTAAAATACTTTTTCCTTTCGGGATCCATTCGGTCGATCTCGTCCCACTCGGGCGCAGTAAGAACATCAGCCGCAACCTCTATAGGCAGACCGTGATGGCGGATCAGATGATCAAACAGGTATGTAATGACCTCCGTATCCGTCTGCATGGTGCAAACATAGCCAAACTGCTCTATATAACGCCTGTTTGCGTCATAGGAGGAGATCTCACCGTTGTGTACGATAGACCAATCCAGAATATTGAAAGGGTGCGAGCCGCCCCACCAACCCGGTGTGTTTGTGGGAAATCTGCCGTGCGCCGTCCACAGATAGGCATTATACTGATCCAGCATATAAAACTCGCCTACATCCTCCGGATAGCCCACAGCCTTAAAACAGCCCATATTCTTGCCGCTTGAAAAGATAAATGCGCCGTCGATATGCTGGTTTACGCGCATAACGCTCTGCACGGTATACTCTTCCTCGTCCATACGCGCCTCACGCATACGCACCTTGTTCGGCTTAGCAAAATAGCGCCATATATCCGGGCCGTTCGCAATGGATTCCACCTTTTTTGTGGGTATTTTTTCAGACACGTCAACATTGAAGTGCTTAAACAGATAATCCTCGCACTCGTTTTTTGCCTTTGCGCTCTCATAAAAAACGTGGAAAGCATAATCGTCCGCGTGGTCGGGATAAATCCCATACGCCGCAAAGCCGCCGCCGAGTCCGTTTGAACGGTCGTGCATAAGCGCGATGGATTTGATGATCTCAGATCCGTTGATCTTTCCGCCCTTGCGGTCTATGATAGCCGCGATGGCACAGCCGGACGGAATTCTGACCTGCCCCTCTTTCAGCATGTATACTCCTCCTTCAGAAGCTTTTCACATTGCAATTATACGGCGAAAACGCTTGATTTACAATGGGAATGATACAATTTCATCATTTTATAAAAAAATGAGCAAGCGCCGCCCCGCATATATATAAAATTTCACGAATTCAACAAAATCTTTGTTAAATACTTACAATCCCAATTGAATATAATATAGAAAATATAATAATTTTTGGCAAATTTGAATAAAATTTAACTGTTTTATAAGATCAGCAAATAAATTAAGAATCAAAAAATCCGTTTGACTCTTTTTTCGTAGACTGGTTTGAATTTGACCTGCACATCACGAAAGATGACGTACTTGTTCTGCTGCATGACGATACGCTGGACAGAACTTCAGACAGCGAAACGGTCTTTGGCGAGGAGGATGTGCGCCCCGAGGACAAGACCTATGAAGAATTAAGGCAGCTAAATATGGGCGCCGATTTTGAAAACGAAAGCGGCGAAAAGCCATATGCTCAGCTGAGCGGAGACGAAGTACCGGACGATCTGAAACAATAAAAACGGGGTGTGCCGCTTTTGCGGTGCGCCCCGTTGTGCTTTTATTCGGCCGACGCGGAATAAACCGCGCCGACCTTAACGGCATTGCTGCCAAAGAGAGGGTAAATTATTTTTTGAGGTATCTGTTAACTTCCCACTGGGATACCTGCGTTCTGTACTCATCCCATTCGTTTTTCTTGCCCTCGATATAAGCATTGAAAACGTGGTCGCCGACGGTCTCCTTGATAAACGGATCCTTTTCGGCCTCGTAAACAGCCTCGATCAGGCTGCCGGGAAGGCAATCTATATTTTCCTCTTTGATCTCTTCCGAATTAAGCCCGAATACATTATAATCCACGGGAGCGGGCGGTGTCAAACCTTTTTTAATACCGTCCAGGCCGGCAGCAAGGCAAAGCGCCATTTCAAGATAAGGATTGCAGGTGGGATCGGGGCAGCGAAGCTCAACGCGGGTGCCCTTTCCGCGGGCTGCGGGGATCCTTACAAGGCAGGAACGGTTTGAAGCAGACCATGTTAAATAGCAGGGCGCTTCATAGCCGGGAACCAGTCTTTTATAGGAGTTTACCGTGGGGTTTGAGAAAGCGGCTATACCCTTGACATGCTCCATGATGCCGGCAATGAAATGATAAGCCGTTTCGGAAAGGCCAAGCTCGTCTGAAGGATCGTCAAACGCATTTGAGCCGTCTTCCAGGTTGAAAAGACTCATATTTGTGTGCATACCGGAGCCGTTTATGCCGAAGATCGGCTTTGGCATAAAGGTGGCGTGCAGACCGTGCTTTGTGGCGTAGGTTTTAACAACATGCTTAAAGGTCATAACTCTGTCAGCCGTTGTCATAACATCGTCAAATCTGAAATCGATCTCGTGCTGCGATTCCGCAACCTCGTGGTGAGAAGCCTCGATCTCATATCCCATATCCTCAAGCGCAAGGCAGATATCGCGGCGGCAGTTTTCGCCGGCGTCGTTCGGGTTCAGGTCAAAATATCCGCCCGTATCCGTAAGATCTGTTGTGGGATTGCCGTTTTCATCACGCTTGAAAAGGAAGAATTCAAGCTCCGGGCCAACGTTGAAGCCGAAGCCCATATCGTTTGCCTCTTTAATGACCTTTTTAAGTACGTTTTTGGGATCGCCCATAAACGGCGTTTTGTTATCCGCCATATAAACAGAGCAGATCAAACGGCCTGTGGTTTTGCCGCCGAAGGTCCTCCACGGGAAGATAGCCCAGGAATCCAGATCGGGGTGCAGATACATATCGGATTCGTCTATTCTTACGAAGCCGTCTATGGAAGAGCCGTCAAACATGCAGTCGTTATCCAGCGCTTTTTCAAGCTGGGAAACGGTTACTGCAACGTTTTTCATAAGGCCGAAAACATCGGTGAACTGAAGCCTTACGAATTCAACATTTTTCTCTCTTGCGTCCTTTAAAATGTCCTCTTTGGTAAGCTTGCTCATAAAACATATACTCCTTTGAAAAAATAAAAAGGCATTCCGAAAAAACTTCGGAACGCCTTTGTTCTGAATACAATATCATTATATTTTTCAAAACGGGAAAAGTCAACCGTTTTTTTTAAATTTGTTTGACCTGTAATTTTTACACATAAAACATTCTGCTGATTTGTGCACCTTTTACAAATTATCCGATATCCAGAAATTCCTCGCTGACGATATCGGTGGCATAATCCGTAAAATAGGACGGCGTTGCGCCGCTTTGCGCATGGGAATCTCCGAGTTCGTCCGTATAATCGGAAAGCTTGTAAACGGAAAAATCGTAGCCGCTGCCCGAACTGCCGTACCAGCACACAACGGGGATCAGGCTTGCAGAGGTTATGGTTATCTCCTCATTTCTTTTTTCGATATTTATCTTTGCCATGCCGCCGCAGAGCTGATTCAGGCTCGTTTGGTGAGAGATAAAATTCCCAAGCGAATAGTAAACGAGCATTCGTTTGCCTGTAGTTTCATTTTCAACCCACTCAACGGGCTGCAAAACATGCGGGTGCGTGCCGATTACGATATCCACACCGAGATCGGAAAAAAGCTGCACATATTCGCGCTGGTAATCGGAAACGGAAGTGCTGTTTTCCGTGCCCCAGTGCGGGAAAACGATCACAACATCCGCATTCTGCCTTGCCGTGTTGACATCGCTGGTGATCTTGTCTTCATCCATCATATTGACGCACCACGGCGTGCTTTCCGGAATCGGAATACCGTTGGTGCCGTAGGTGTAATTGAGTATTGCAAAGCGTATGCCGTTCTTCTCATAATAAACGATGGAATTATAATCTTCTTCGCTGTCATTCGTGCCTACATGCACCACTTCCGGGTGCTGCTCAAAGAACAGGCATTCCTGCTCAATGCCGGAATAGCCTTTATCCAGCGAATGATTTGTGGCGCAGGTAAAGATATCAAATCCGGCGTCGATCGCCGCCGTGCCGATCTCCCACGGAGAATTAAAGGTGGGATAGCCCGTATATTCAAATTCACTGCCGCCCAGTATAGTTTCCTGATTGATAACTGCAATATCAGCGGAGGAAATATCGTTTTTGATATTTGAATAGAACGAGGTATAATCCAGCGAGCCGTCCTCCTGCTCGCCGGCGCTTATGAGCGTATTGTGGATCAGATTATCACCCACGGCAACAAGCGAAACGCTGGATACGGCGTTCGTCGTTTGCTGTGTGGTGATCTCCTCCGTCTGCGGCTCGGCGGTGGGCATCTCGCTGTCCATATTCCTTGTAATATGCCCGCTTACGGCAAAGCCGCACACCACAAGGATTGCAAGCACAACAGGCACGATAACGCCCGCAAGCTTCTTTTTATTCCCGTTATCCATAGCAACACATCTTTCTGCTGAGAGCTTTTTTATATTTTAACATAAAACAACTGCATAATCAACGAATCGGCAACAAAAAATGCCCGCCTGTAAGGCGGGCGCAGACTTTCGATAAAGTCGGCTGAACCGCGAGGTACACACTTTACTTGTTCAAAATAAGAGAAAATAACAAAAAGTGAGAAAGTAACTTGATAGTAACCAAAGAATACGCTTGAAAACAGTTAATGCCGCATGAACCAAGTACATGCGGCATTTGCGCTTTCCGCCTTTCGCTCGGGGGCAGTACCGTTGTACGGCACCCGCTCGCGAAAAACGAAATTCAGCCCGATTTCTCGAAGTCTTCTCAGCGTGTAGGACTGCACGCTTTTCTGAATTTACACCTTTTTCTACACGCTGTGCCCGCCTTGCAGGCGGGCAAAAAACACGATTACAGATCGATCTTTCCCGATTCACCGTTTTCAAGCACATAATAAGCGGCGTTATCCTCTGCCTTAACATAGACCTTAACGCCCTTAACAGCCGTACTCTTTACACCGTTTGCCTTGCAGGCTGCCTCAACCGCTTTCATGACCTCTGCGGTATTTACCTGCCTGCCTGCGAACTCAAAATAGACCTCTGCCGCCTTTTCTGCCTTTTTGGGAGCCGGTTTCTTTGCGGGAGCCTTTTTCTCTGCCGGCTTTGCGGCTTTCTTTTCTTCTTTCTTCTCAGCCTTTACCTCTGCCTTTTTAGCAGGAGCTGCCTTCTCTTCCTTAACAGCTTTAGCCGGAGCTGCCTTTTCCTCTTTAACAGCCTTGACCGGAGCCTCATTTTCTTTCTTTACAGCCTTTTCGGGAGCTGCTGTTACTTCATTCTTCTTAACTGCCATAGCTAAAGATCCTTTCGTAAATGCACAAAAATATATTATCTGGTAAAGTGATTTGCTTTACAGAGATATATTAGTATTTTTGCACAATAAAGTCAATAAATTTTATGGATTATCTACAAATCGCCGCTAAAATTTATAATGCTAAAGCGTGTTTTTAGGCAGTTTGCATAAAATAATTTGTCAAAATTTGTTCAGTATTTTGGCAACGCCGTCATGTTCATTCGTATCAGCCACCATATCGGCGGTCTTCTTAAAATCCTCGCGTGCGTTTCCCATGGCAACAAACAGCCCTGCCGCCCTTACAAGCGGTTCGTCGTTTGCATTATCTCCGAACGCGGCGGTATTTTCTTTATTTATCCCCAGCATTTGGCAAAGCCTTGCAAACGCACAGCCCTTGTCCGTGCCGCGGTTTGTCAGTTCAAGAAAAGCATCTTCCAGCATACACAGCTGAAGCCCGTCATCACCGCCGAATTCCCGTGCAAGCGTTTTTCGTTCCTGTGCGCTTCGGCAGGAGATAAAGATCTCGTCTGCGCGCATTTTTTTGCGTTCAAATTCCGAAAGCGGGCTTTCTACAACGCGCCTTGAACTCTGTATGTATTCGCCCACAGGCGTGCCTGCATATTTTTTATTATACTGTGCCATAACGGCGGGGCTGATATAGCCGCAGCCGTTTGCGAACGCCTCATACGAAATATCGGCGCGGTCCAGCCGTTTCATGATCGAAACTGTTTTTTCATACGGTATCGGCGCGCTGTAAACGCGCCTGCCGGTCTTAAGCTGCGTGATTGCCGCTCCGTTTGTAGTGATGGCATAATCGCAAACGCCGAGCCTTGTTATACATTCCGGTATACCGGAAAGGGGCCTGCCCGTTACGGGAACCAATACGATGCCGCGCTGCGCCGCGCTTATAAGCGCGTTTTGCGTAAACGGGGAGATCGTTTTATCATTTCTGAGCAGCGTGCCGTCCAGATCAAGCCCGACAAGGCGTATCTTATGATTTGTTTTCATTTCTAACTGCTTTCTTTTTGTGAATCGCCGCGCGGAGCTTGCCCTCTGCCGCGCAGAGCCGGCTCTCTATACGCAGGAGCCTGAACAGGAAAAGCCGCGCGCCGTCTATTGCGGAGCATATAAGATAGATTGCAAGCACCGTGCCGATCACGGCGAGCACCAATACGGGCGCCCGCATATCCGCAAATGCCGCAAACGCATCTTTCAGGATATACCGCCATACATATTCGCTTGTATGTATAATATAAACGCCGAAGGTGAGCGGAGACAGCGCTTTTATGATTTTTACCGGCGCTTTTGCTTTGATATCCGTTTTAGCGGCGGCAAGAAGCAGGCAAAATGAACCCGCAACGATATTTGCCGAATAGTAGCAGATCAGCAGCTCCGGGTCTTTTACGGAAAGATGATATTTCTCACTTGCAAGCAAAAACAGCACACCCGCCGCGGCAAGCACGGCGTATGCCGCAACCGCGCCGAAACCGTTAACCTTTTTGTGCAGCTGCAGCCTGTTTGCAATGCCGCCGAGAATATAGAGCAGCGAAAGCCATAAAAACGAATATCCCCGGTTCGTCTGCATAAGATCCTCCTGCCACAAAGTGGGCCAAAGCGAGGAAAACAGAAATATAATCAGCCCAAGATATTTAAGCGCGGATTCGGAAAGGGAATCCAGCAGCCTGTTATAAAACGGCACAAAAAAGAACATCATGAAATACGCCGTGAAATACCAATAGGCGTTTGTTGAAAACGGCGCAAGGCGGTTGAACAGCCGTTCAAATTCAAAAGGCTCCCCCTCGCACAGATAGATAAGCACGGCGGATATGACGCAGTACAGCTCCACCTGAAGCCACATATCCGCAAGCTTATAAAACCGCGTCTTTTTTGCATTCACACCAACAAAGCCGCTGATCATGGCATAGATGTTGACCGCACCTATAGAAAGCGCCTCCAGCAGCCACGCCGCCGTATAGCGATAGGTGCCCGCGTTCACATGATCAAGTATTCCGCCCTGTTTTAAAACATGCAGCGTCACGATCATCAGCATGGATAGTATGCGCAACAGATCTATGCCGTAATTTCTTTCTGAAACTTTTATAAGCGGGCTTGTTTTCTGTTTCTGTTGAGTCATAACGCAAATTTAAGCCTGCGCCAGTTCCTGCGCAAGCGCCTCAAGCGCGGGAATATCGCTCTCTTTAAAGGCGGATTTTACGGTAACGGTGTTTTCGCATACAGAGATATTTTTCATTCCCTCAAGCGCGGCTTTCATTGTGCGCGCTGCGCAGGGCGCCCATGAGCCGTTTTCTATGATGCCTACGGTTCTGTTCTGAAACGCCTTTGCTTTCAGGTGGCAGAGCAGCGTTTCCATAGGCGGGAACACACCGCCGTCATAGCTGGACGCCGCAAACACGGTCTTAGAATACTTAAATGCGTCTTCAACCGCCTCTGCAAGATCCTCTCTTGTAATATCCGAAAAGGCAACCTGAACGCCCTTAGCCTCAAGCAGCTCTTTTAATTTGAGCGCGGCGTTTTTTGTGTTGCCGTAAATAGAAGCGCACGCAATGAACACGCCGTCCTTTTCAGGCTGATAGGATGACCATGTGTTATACAGATCAATATAATATTCCAGATTTTCGGTAAGAATGGGGCCGTGGAGCGGGCAGATGGTCTTGATATCGAGCGCCGCCGCCTTTTTGAGCAAAGTCTGCACCGGGCCGCCGTATTTGCCCACGATATTGAAGTAATAGCGCCTTGCCTCGCACGCCCAGTCCTCCTCAACATCCAGCGCGCCGAATTTGCCGAAGCCGTCTGCCGAGAACAGGATCTTTTCGCTCTTTTCGTATTCCACCATAACCTCCGGCCAGTGCACCATGGGCGCCATGATGAAAGTGAGCTCGTGGCTGCCGAGGGATAACGTATCGCCCTCCTTGACGGAGATCTTTTCAACCGAATCCTCTATATCAAAAAACTGCGGCAGCATCGCAAACGCTTTTGCGGAAGCGACGAGTGCGGCGCCGGGGTATTTTTCGATAAACCTTTTTATATTCGCGGAATGATCCGGCTCCAGATGGGATATGACCAGATAATCCGGCGTTCTGCCTGCAAGTTCTTTTTCAAGATTGGCAAACCATTCGTCTGTTTTACGCTCATCAACCGTATCCATAACGGCAATTTTGTCATCTAAAATAACGTATGAATTATAGGAAACGCCGTTCGGAACAACATACTGGCTCTCAAACAGATCCAGTTCCTTATCATTCACGCCTATATATTTTACGGATTCAGAAAAGCTTTTCATAATTTCCTCCTAAGTAATATTCTTTAAATTTACAGATATATAATAATATATAACAGAAAAAATCTCAATATAAAATTTAAAAAGCTTTAATTTCCTAAATTGTCGGTCTTTCAACTCTATTCGGATTTTTAAATTATGCAATTGTTTTTCCCCGTGATTTATTGACAATATACGCCGTTGGTAGTAAAATTAATACAACAATTCTAAAGAAAGAAGTCTTTTTTATGGAAAAGAAAAATCTTGACTGGTCAAATCTCGGTTTCGGTTATATCACGACCGACGCAAGATTCGTTTCAAACTACAAGGACGGCAAGTGGGACAGCGGCGCCCTTACTGCGGATCCGAATATCACCATCAACGAATGCGCAGGCGTTTTGCAGTATGCGCAGACCGTTTTTGAGGGACTTAAGGCGTACACAACGGCTGACGGCAGGATCGTCTGCTTCCGCCCGGACCTTAATGCGGCGCGTCTGAAAGCATCCGCCGAAAGGCTTGAGATGCCCGTTTATCCCGAAGATAAATTCCTTGAGGCTGTGGACGAGGTCGTTCGCGCAAACGCGGCGTGGGTTCCGCCCTACGGCTCCGGCGCAACGCTTTATATCCGTCCTTATATGTTCGGTTCAAACGCCGTTATCGGTGTAAAGCCTGCTGACGAATATCAGTTCAGGATTTTCTGCACACCCGTTGGCCCTTACTTCAAGGGCGGCGCAAAGCCGATAACGATCCGTGTTTCTGATTTTGACAGAGCTGCGCCGCACGGCACCGGTCATATCAAGGCCGGCCTGAACTACGCCATGAGCCTGCACGCCATCGTTGACGCACATAAGCAGGGCTATGATGAAAATATGTATCTTGATCCCGGCACAAGAACTTATGTTGAGGAGACCGGCGGCGCAAACTTCCTGTTTGTCACCAAGGACGGCACGGTCGTTACGCCGAAATCAGGCTCTATTCTTCCCTCTATCACAAGGCGTTCGCTCTGCTATGTTGCGGAGCATATGCTCGGCATGAAGGTGGAGCACAGGCAGGTTACGCTGGAAGAGGTAAAGGATTTTGCAGAATGCGGCCTTTGCGGCACGGCGGCGGTTATCAGCCCCGTAGGCAAGATCGTAGACCACGGCAAGGAGATCTGCTTCCCCAGCGGAATGGAAGAGATGGGCCCCGTCATCAAAAAGCTTTACGATACGCTTACCGGCATTCAGATGGGCACGATCGAAGGTCCCGAAGGCTGGGTACACGAGATCAAAGTGGACTGATAAATACTTTAATCAACATAAAGCGGTTTGGTATACATACCAAACCGCTTTTATTTTAATGTTCAAAATATTACGTCTATTTATACACAAAAAGCTGCACAATGAGGCGGCCTTTTTTTGTGCTGCCGAGCGTTTCGCCGAGTTTAAAACGCCCTTTGCCGCGAACGGAGATGATATCGCCCGCTTTCGGGATAAGCGAAAAATTTTCGCACAGGGCGGAATTGACAAATATTTTTCTCTGCCCGAAAAGTTCCTTAACGGCATTTCTGGAAAGATCATAAACTGCCGCCGCAAGCACGTCAAGGCGCAGGGAAGCCACGATCTTCTGCTGCTCCTGCGGCTCGGTCTGCATACCCTGCGGCAATTCGCTGATTGCCGTGCATTTCACGCTTGTATGCCTGACTTTTCCGAGGTTATCCGCCACAAAATCCGCAACCGAATCCAGGCACATCAGATAGCCCACATTGTCTTTTATCAGAATATCACCCAGTGTTTCGCGCTTGATGCCGAGCCCCATAAGCGAGCCTAAAAAATCGCGGTGGGTGAGCGTATCGGCAAACTTCTTTGCCAAAGGCTCTATCTGGATATAGGAGATCGGAAATTCCGCGTTTTCACAGTCCGCACCGAAAGCGGCAACGCAGCGTTCCGCGCCGTCATACCCGCCGAAGAGTTTAAACGGCGTGCCGAGGCGCATAGACACCAGCTCGCTCTGCTCCTCCATATTCAGAAAATCGGTAAAGGTAGTATAATACCTGTTCTGCGCACGGAGCGCAAGCTCTTCAAACCGTTTTTGAATAAAATCCATATAAAATACCTTAAAACTCACAAACGGTCTGAGCGAATTCGCCCAGACCGCCGTAAACATTTATAAACTTAAGCGTTTTTGCGCGCTTTTACCGCCTCTGTGATAAGCGGCACGATCTTGTTGAGATCGCCTACGATGCCGTAATCGGCAACATCAAATATCGGAGCGGATTCATCTTTGTTGATCGCAATGATAACATCAGATTCCTCCATACCCGCGGTATGCTGAATCGCACCGCTGATGCCGATTGCAAAATAGACGTTCGGGCGAACGGTCTTGCCGGTCTGGCCTACCTGCAGATCCTTGGGCATCCAGCCGTTATCCACAACGGCTCTTGAGCAGGAGACCGTACCACCGATCGCCTGTGCAAGATCTTCAAGCAGCTTAAAGTTCTCTTTGCTGCCTACGCCTCTGCCACCGGAAACAAGGATCTTGGCGTCCTGAATATTTGCAACCTCGGCAACTTCCTTAACAACATCAAGGATCTCAACATAGCAGTTGTTCTCCTTAAGCTCGGGGCTGAATTCAACAACTTCCGCCTTTGCGCCGGCAACAGGCTCAATCTTCTGCATAACGCCGGGGCGGACGGTTGCCATCTGCGGGCGGTTGTCCGGGCAGGCAATGGTTGCAATGGTATTGCCGCCGAAAGCGGGGCGGGTCATCAGAAGCTGATTGTGCTTCTGCTCTTTGCCGGGCAGCGGATTGAGCGGGAAATCGCCGATCTCAAGCTTTGTGCAGTCCGCAGTAAGGCCTGTGCCTACCCTTGCGGAAACACGGGGGCCGAGATCACGGCCGATCGCCGTTGCGCCAACAAGCATGATCTCCGGCTTGTATTCGTTAATAACGGCGGCAAGCGCCTGCGTATACGGCTCTGTTCTGTAGGTTTCAAGAACGGGGCTGTCCACAACGATAACTCTGTCCGCGCCGTACTCTGCAAGCTGATCCGCAAGGCCTTTAACGCCGCTGCCGAGCAGCACAGCCGTAACATTCGTATCCAGATCCGCGGCAAGATCCTTTGCCTTGCCGAGAAGTTCAAAAGCGATAGGGCTGATCTCGCCGTCTACCTGCTGGGCGTAAATAAAAACGCCCTTATACTGTTCCATATTTTGAGTAACCATTCTTCAGCCCTCCTTAAATGATATGCTTTTCTTCAAGCTTGGCAATAATATAATCCGCCGATTCCTGGGGCGTGTCAAGCTGCACCTTTTCTCCGGCGCCTTTTCTTACCTTATCGGAAGCCTTGGCGATCTTTGTAGGCGAGCCGCTGAGGCCGAGGTTGGAATCGTCAACATCTTTCAGATCCGCTCTGCCCCAAACGGTTATATCCTTTTTATAAGCGTCAAAGATACCGCCGGGCGTCATATATCTGGGGTCATTCAGCTCAGAAAGCGCGGTGATCAGCACGGGCATCTTTGCCCTGAGCATATGATATCTGTCATCAAACTGGCGCTTAACGACAACGCTGTCGCCCTCAAGCTTGATATCCTCCGCATAGGAGATGACCGGAATGCCGAGATGCTCCGCGATCTGCGGGCCTACCTGCGCGGTATCGCCGTCGATCGCCTGACGGCCGGTGATGATGATATCGTAATCGATATTTCTGAGCGCGCCTGCGATCGTTGTGGAGGTTGCCCATGTATCTGCGCCGCCGAGCACTCTGTCCGTTACAAGGATACCGTCGTCAGCACCCATGGCCATAGCCTCGCGCAGAACCTCCTCTGCCTTGGGCAGACCCATGGTAAGCGCCGTTACGTGCGCGCCTGTTTCATCCTTTATACGAAGCGCAGCCTCAAGGCCGGCTTTATCATCGGGATTCATGATAGAGAGCATTGCCGCTCTGTTCAAAGTACCGTCCGGGTTAAACTGAACACCGCCCTTTGTATCCGGCACCTGCTTAATACAAACTACTATATTCATTCCTAACCCTCCTTATTTGAGCAGATTTCCGCTGATGACCATACGCTGAACTTCCGAAGTGCCCTCGTAGATCTCCGTTATCTTCGCATCGCGCATCATGCGCTCAACTTCATATTCTCTGATATATCCGTAGCCGCCGAAGAGCTGAACCACCTTGGTTGTAACATCCATAGCCGTTTCCGCCGCAAACAGCTTTGCCTGTGCCGCCTCAACGGAATAGGTCTTCTGCGTTGCCTTTGCCATAGCGGCTTTGTAAACAAGCATTTTTGCAGCCTCAACCTCTGTTGCAAGATTTGCAAGCTGGAACTGCGTATTCTGGAAAGCGCCGATGGCTCTGCCGAACTGCTTTCTTTCCTTAACGTATTCCACGCATCTGTCCAGCGCGCCCTCTGCAATGCCGAGCGCCTGCGCCGCAATGCCTATACGGCCGCCGTCAAGGGTGTGCATGGCAATACCGAAGCCCTTGCCCCTTGCGCCGAGCAGATTATCCTTGGGGATCCTGCAATCCTGGAAGATAAGCTCATACGTGGAAGAACCGCGGATACCCATTTTCTTTTCCTTTGTACCGAAAAGGAATCCGGGCGCCGTCTTGGGAACGATGAACGCCGAAAACAGCTTTTTCTTTCTGCCTCTCTTATCCTCAACCACATCGGTTACGGCAATCACGATATAAATATCAGCCTCTTTGCCGTTTGTGATAAAGCACTTAGAACCGTTGAGCACCCACTCATCGCCGTCCAGCACCGCCTTGGTCTGCGCGCCCTGCGCGTCCGTGCCGGCGCCCGGCTCTGTAAGAGCGAACGCACCCAAAAGTTCTCCGCTTGCAAGCGGCTTTAAGAACTTCTGCTTCTGCTCCTCCGTGCCGTAGGTCAAAATCGGATCGCAGCACAGCGAGGTGTGCGCAGATACGATAACGCTTGTGGTAGCGCACGCCTTGGCAAGCTCCTCAACGCACATAACGTATGTAAGCGGATCGCAGCCCTGGCCGCCGTACTCCTTGGGGATCGGGATACCGAGAAAGCCGATCTTCTGCATCTTTGTTACCGTTTCTCTGGGGAACTGCTCGGTCTCATCGGTTTCAACAGCAAGCGGCTTAACTTCGTTTTCCGTGAAATCGGCGAAAAGCTTTCTTGCCATTTCATGCTCTTTGCTTAATGTGAAATCCATTAAAATATCCTCCGTAAGTATTTTACATCATTTATGGCTGCGGCATAGGATACGGTCTGCGCCGCTCTCATATGCCTGAACACAGCCTAAAGGCTTCCGCCGTGTTCCGGGCGAAAGCCTTTTTAACTATTTATGATTACTTGCGGTAATCGTAGAAGCCAACGCCGGTCTTTCTGCCGAGCTTGCCTGCGCGTACCATCTTCTTAAGAAGCGTAGCGGGGCGGTATTTCGGATCGCCGGTCTCGCTGTAGATCGTTTCCATAATAGCAAGCACGATATCAAGGCCTACATAATCGCCAAGCTCCAGCGGGCCCATGGGGTGGTTTGCGCCCAGCTTCATGGCGGTGTCGATATCCTCAACACTTGCAATGCCCATTTCATAAACGGTGATGCCCTCGTTGATAAGCGGAATAAGGATTCTGTTTACTACGAATCCGGGAGCCTCTTTTACCTCAACGGGCGTTTTGCCGATCTCTACGGAAATCGCCTTGATTTTCTCTACCATTTCGGCAGGGGTGTTCGCGCCTGCAATAACCTCAATCAGCTTCATAACGGGAGCGGGATTGAAGAAGTGCATGCCGATGAGCGGTCTGTCAAGTCCTGCGCCGATCTCCGTGATAGAAAGCGAAGAGGTGTTTGTGGCAAACATGCAATCGGGTTTAACGATATCCTGAAGCTCCTTGAAAGTCTGCTTTTTAACATCCATAACCTCAAGAGCCGCCTCTACGATAAGATCGCAGTCTGTGCAGATCTCTTTTGTGCCCGTGGTGATCTTTGCAAGAATGGCGTCTGCCGCAGCCTGCTCCATCTTGCCCTTTGCAATTCTCTTTTCAAAGCCCTTTGCGATCTTTGCTTTTCCGTTTGCTGCAAATTCCTCGTTAATATCGCAAAGGATTACTTCATAACCGTCTACCTGCGCAAATGCCTGCGCAATGCCGGAACCCATTGTGCCGGCGCCTATAATTCCAACTTTCATTATTTTTTCCTCCCTGATTATTTATTTTTAAAAGGCTCTTTTACCTTATCCTTATTCCTGTCAAGGAAAAACGCCATTCCGTATCTCTGATCCTCTGTTTCAAAGCAGTTGCCGAACAGCTTTTCCTCTATTTCAATGCCGCTTTCAATATCCGTCTGCAGTCCGTCATTGATTGCCTTTTTGCAGTTTCTTACGGCGATCGGTGCGTTTGCGGCAATGATGGAAGCCATCTTCTTTGCCGCGCCCATAAGCTCCTCTGCCGGGTAAACCGCGTTTACAAGACCGATCCTGAGCGCCTCTGGCGCCTTGATATTTCTTGCGGTATAGATAAGCTGCTTTGCCATGCCGACGCCGATTGTGCGCGCCAGGCGCTGCGTGCCGCCGAAGCCCGGTGTGATGCCGAGACCTACCTCCGGCTGGCCGAATACGGCGTTTTCAGAGCAGATTCTTATATCGCACGCAAGTGATATCTCGCACCCGCCGCCGAGCGCAAAGCCGTTTACGGCTGCGATAACGGGGATCGGCAGTGTTTCCAGCTTTCTGAAAACATCATTGCCTTTCTTACCGAACGCCTCGCCTTCCGCCTTGGTCAGGCTGCTCATCTCGCCGATATCCGCGCCTGCAACAAAGGATTTCTCACCTGCGCCGGTAAGGATAAGCACGCGCACCTCGTTAAGGTCAACAGCGTCAAGCGCCTCGTTCAGTTCGTCAAGCACGGCGCTGTTCAGCGCGTTCAGTGCCTTGGGGCGGTTTATGGTGAGCACCGCAACCGCGTTTTCAACTTCATAATTGATAAATTCCATATCCAAGTCCTCTTAACCCAAGTGTAATCAATCTCTTTCAACAACGGTTGCGCAGCCCATTCCGCCGCCGATGCAAAGCGTTGCAAGGCCTTTCTTGGCGTCTCTTCTCTGCATCTCGTGAAGCAGCGTTACAAGGATACGGCAGCCGGAAGCTCCTACCGGGTGACCAAGTGCGATCGCGCCGCCGTTTACGTTGAGCTTGGAAAGATCAAAGTTAAGATCTCTGCCTACTGCAATGGACTGCGCGGCAAATGCCTCGTTCGCCTCGATAAGATCCATGTCGTCAACCGTCATGCCGATCTTCTTCATAAGCTTCTGGGTTGCTGCTACGGGGCCGATACCCATAATGGAGGGATCAACGCCTGCAAGCGCGCCGCCTACCCAAGTAGCCATCGGCTTAACGCCAAGCTCTTTTGCCTTTTCCTCGCTCATAACAACAACTGCTGCTGCGCCGTCATTGATACCCGAGGAGTTACCGGCGGTAACGATGCCGTCCTTCTTAAATGCAGGGCGAAGCTTTGCAAGGCCTTCAGCCGTGATGCCGGCTCTGGGACCTTCGTCCGTATCAAATACAACGGTTTCTTTCTTTTTCTTGAGCTCTACGGGCACGATCTCATCCTTGAACTTGCCCTCTGCGATCGCCTGCTGGCACTTCTGCTGGCTGTTTGCGGCGAACTCGTCAAGCTCTTCACGGGTGATGCCGTACTTCTCACAAACATTCTCTGCCGTGATGCCCATGTGATAATCATTGAACGCATCCCAAAGCGCGTCTTTGATCATGGTATCCACTGCCTGTGCATGACCCATGCGGTAGCCGTAACGGCCCTGCATAAGCGCATAGGGCGCCATACTCATGTTTTCCATACCGCCGGCAACAACGATATCCGCGTCGCCGCACTGAATCATCTGCGCTGCAAGATTTACGCAGTTCAGACCGGAACCGCAAACAACATTGATGGTAACGGCGGGAGCCTCTATCGGCAGCCCTGCTTTGATGGAAGCCTGGCGGGCAACATTCTGACCCTGACCGGCCTGAATAACACAGCCCATGTAAACATGGTCTACCTGATCTGCGGGAACGCCTGCTCTTTCAAGCGCGTTCTTGATTACGATTGCGCCGAGATCTACGGCAGGAGTGGTGCTCAGAGAGCCGCCCATCGTGCCGATCGCCGTACGGCAAGCGCCTGCAATAACAACTTTTTTAGACATAATGATTACCTCACTTTTCATATTTGCGCCCTTTTTTACAGGGGGGCGGGTTTCAAACCTTGCCAATATAATAATATAAGAATTTTGGATTGTCAATAATTTAACAAATTTTCGGCAAACATAATAAAATTATCAGAATTTAAATGGATTTTTCGTGCATTTTGAGCGCTGAAAAAACGCGTAAAAATCCGCTGTTAAGCCGTTTTTATAACTTTGTGTGAATTTTAGCAATCTTTTTCCTGTTTTTGGCATTCACGCCTGTAAATAGCTGTTTTGCATCTTTGCAAACGGTTTTGCCGCTATATACCTGTAAGCGCCGCTATATCATCATAACAAAACCGGCTCTGTAAAATAAAAACGCAACAGAAATAAAAAAGAGCGGCAATACGAAAGATTGCCGCTCAAAAAAACTTTTATGCTAAAGCTAAGCCTTTTTCTGTAAGCTGCTCGTCGGTAGCCGGGAACGTGTTCTTATAAACGATGTCAAGCGACGCGCTCTTATCCGTAATTACAGATACGTTCGCGTGTGAAACATCAATGTGCACAAGCATCGTATATTCGCCGGAAAGGATCTCTCCGGTAGCGGTGTCGATCGTAACCGTACCCGTGCCGCCGCTGTAATCTACAACAAAGTTATCCGCAATCGTGCCCGAAGAGAAAGAAAGAACGCTTATGGATTCAACAGTGGATGTGATATCGCCGAGGGTATTGAAGAAATGACCCTGTGCGTCCTGACCGGGCATGGAAAGAACAACGCCCTTGGGCTGGATTGTGATATTGATCGTACCGTCTCCGTTATCAACAACATTGGCAGCTTCAACGTCTTCCGCCGTAAGCAGCGAGGTGTTAACGTTGATACCGTCTCCTACCGTATCCGCTTCGGGACTGATATTGCCGCAGGGCGGGAGACCCTTGAGGTTTGGTGTAAACAGACTGTCAAGGATAGTGGGCACAAGATTATCAATAATACTGTTTGACTGGCCCTCAACCAAAAGATTCTCTATAGTGATGCTCTCAATACCAAGCAGTTTATAATATGTGGCGGTCGTGCCGTTATCATTATACTGCGCGGTAAGCGATTTCGTGTAATTGTAGCATTCTACATAATAATTTACAACATCTTCAACCGTGTTGAATTCAATGCCGCCGTATGTACCTGCTGCAAAAGGCTCTATTGTGGAAGCGGAAGCGTCTGCATCAGTAGGCGCGGCCTCATAAGCGTTACCGGGAGAAACAACGGTAACGACAAGAACGAGACCTATAATTGCTATTACGAGCAGAACCGCTAAAAATTTATTGAAATTTCCGAGTTTTGAATTTGCTTTCATGGTGAAATTCCCCCTTGCCATATAATAATAACCTATTTCAATCATATTTTCAACATTTTTTTAAAATTATTATCAAATTTGTTCTTTGCGCCGATATTCAGCGCGGTTTACCCGTTCTCCGTTAAGTTTATTATTGCATTTGCCGGCGTATGTGTTAAAATTGAATAAAATAGATATATATACGAATTGGCAAGCCGGTTCAGGCTTTTAAAGCGGAACAATGAACAAGAAAGAAAAAAACACACTGAGAAAACTGCAAAAAAAGAATTATGAGGGCTTTTTACTGATCGTAAGAGGTATTGAAACAGGCGTGGCTGCCGGGCTTGTCTGCGTGCTGTTTCGATTTTTACTGTCAAAAGCCGAGGAATATCTTTACATTATAATAGAAAGCGTTAAAGGCAGCACAGTCAGATCCGTGCTTTGGATCGCCGCGCTTGCAGTGCTGGGGATCCTTGTTTCACTGGTCGTAAAACATGTGCCGGATTCCGGCGGAAGCGGCATACCGCAGGTGAGCGCCGAGGTCAAAGGCATACTCTCGCCGTGCTGGTGGAAAGTGATACCGGCAAAGCTTTTCGGCGCCACGGTCTCCGTATTTTCCGGGCTGAGCCTGGGCAGAGAGGGTCCCAGCGTTCAGTTCGGGGCGATGGCGGCAAAGGGCGTTGCAAGGCTCACGCGGGCAGATAAGACCACCGAGCTGCGCATGCTCAGCTCCGGTGCCGGCGCGGGGCTTGCGGCGGCGTTCAACGCGCCGCTTGCGGGCGTTATGTTTGTGCTGGAGGAGATCCATAAAACCTTTGATAAAGCCGTGCTTTGCGTGGCTATCGTTGCCGCCGTTGTAGCGGATTTCATATCCAAGCTGTTTTTCGGGCAGGACACGGTTTTCAGCTACCAGTCGGAAACGATACCGCTGCGCACATACTGGCTGTTGATACTGTTCGGCATTCTTGCCGGGCTTTTCGGCGCGTTTTACAACACGGTAATGATCGCCTGCAAAGATCTTTTTGATAAAATACATAAAATTCCGCAGTGGATAAAATTTGCGTTCGTATTTGCCGTAAGCGGCATAACGGGCCTTTTTCTGCCGCAGGTGCTGTGCGGCGGGCACAGTATGGCGCAGCTGCTTGTTGAGGACCGCCCGTCCATAGGTATCATACTTGGGCTTTTTGCCGCAAAATTTATCTTCGGGGCTTTCAGCTTTTGCAGCGGCGCGCCGGGCGGAACGCTGTATCCCATGTGTATTTTGGGCGCCTACGGCGGCGTTGCATTTGCGCAGGCAGCAACGGCGCTGTTCGGAACAGATTCGTCACTGTGGCAGGATTTTGCCGTGCTCGGTATGGCGGGGCTCTTTGCTTCTATCGTGCGTGCCCCCGTAACGGGGATCATACTTGTTTTTGAGATCACGGGAAACCTGAACACGCTTTTGCCGCTTGCCGCAGTCAGCTTGATCTCTTACGCGGTTGCCGATGCGCTCTCAAGCACACCGTTTTACGAATCACTGCTTGAAAGGATTGAAAACGGCACACAAGCGAAAGCGGAAGTCAAAAAAAGCGAAAAGGTGCTGAAAACATACGTTATACCCCCGGGCAGCCCAGCGGACGGAAAAACGATAGCCGAGCTCGACTGGGGCAAGCACAGCGTTATCGTTTCCGTTGAGCGCGGGGAGATTTCCGTAACGCCCAAGGGCAACACGGTGCTGCACGCCGGCGATGTGCTTGTTTTTATGATAAGCCAAAGGCGGTTTTCCCAAAGCTGCGCAAAGATAGAAGCGCTGATAAACGCATCCTCGTAAAGCGCAAAAAAAACAGGGTGCCCCGGCTTAAACCGGGGCTCCCTGCGTTATATTCTGTAAAATATATAAAATTGTTTAAAGATGCAAGGCGGCATGATCTGCGCAGGTAATTGCACTATGATCAACCCGCTGTAATATGCCCATTCAAAAATCGGAAATATATTTGCAAAAAGCGGAAAGCCGTGCTATAATTCACAAGATACGATTCATAAATATCAACTTCCTGTCATACGGGGGATTCGAAATTGAAAAGAGCCGAAAAAAATAAAAAAAGCACATCTGAAATTATAAACGCCGCGCTGAAGCTTTACGCAAAAACAGGCAGTTTTGATATTTCCGTAAACGAGCTGTGCCGCGAAAACAATATATCCAAGGGCAAATTTTACCACTATTTTGCGTCCAAAGACGACCTTTTTAAGGTTGCCGCAAGCTATGTTATAGACGATATGTGCGAGGATATCGATCGTTTCCCCGTTTCAAAAAGCGCGTCTCTTGAAGAGAATCTGAAAAATTATTACGCCGCAAGAATTGATTATTGGCTGAAACACACGGATTATTTTATGCTTGCCTACATGCTGCTCTCCGGCAATGATTATGATTTTCGCCGTCAGTTTTCGCCGTTAAGAGCAAAATTTGACGCAAGCCTGAACAGCAAAACGCTTGAGATAATCTACAGCGCAAACGTTGTTAAGAGTATATCAGACAACGAGATGCTTGAAGTCATGAAACTGATTTATGACAATATGTTTCTGACCAATATGCACAAAATCATAACCGCCACCCTAAAAGGCGATACGGCGCACGCGCAAAAGCTGAGCGACGACCTTTTAGACCTATATACGCGGCTTA
>URED01000013.1 GCA_900546785.1 uncultured Oscillospiraceae bacterium
AAACTGTATTGTAGTTGCAAGATTTTCTCATAGAAAATCTGCTTTGTGCCAAACGGGCGGTCTGCATTGCCTTTGAATACTGAAAAAAACGGCTTTTGCGTAAATACAAAAGCCGTTTTTTATGGCCTGCCCGAGAGGGGTCGAACCTCCAGTCTTCTGAATCGGAATCAGATGCATTAGCCATTGTGCTACGGGCAGAGATCAAAAAGATGTTTTTTTTATTTTACTACCTTAAAAGTATTGTTGTCAATGAAGATTTGTGGTATAATCAAAAAAAATCGGAGAGGGAACGGAAAATGATCAATCTAATACCTATGGCGCAGAGTGTCAAGAACCCGCCCGGAAGCTATAAATTAGAGAAAAATGCTGCTGTTTTTACGCAGATCGAACTGCCCCTTGTTAAAAATCAGGGCGGCGAGGATTCACCGGTAAAAATATTGAAAGATGATTCTCTTCAAAAAGAAGAATACCGCCTGAAAGTCGATGAAAACGGCGTGGAGATCAAGGCTTCAGACAGGGCGGGCGCTTATTATGCGCTTCAGTCCCTGCGTATGATCGGCAGGCTTGACGAAGGCAAAAACGATATTCCTTTCGTTGAGATCGCCGATAAACCGCAGTTTCAGTGGCGCGGCATCCATCTTGATGAGAGCCGCCATTTCTTCGGCACGGATCACGTTAAATCCCTATTGGACGATATGTTCCGTTTAAAGCTGAATGTTTTTCACTGGCATTTAACGGACGATCAGGGCTGGCGCGTAGAGATCAAAAAATATCCGCTTTTAACAGAAATCGGCTCCAAGCGCCGTTTTACGCATATCGGCGGCTGGGGTTGCGCCAAAACGGATGATACCCCCTACGGCCCGTATTTTTATACGCAGGAACAGATCAAAGAGATCGTGGATTACGCCGCAGAACGCTGTATCAATATTGTTCCGGAAATTGACGTGCCGGCTCACTTTGCGGCCGCGCTTGCCGCTTATCCGCACCTTGCCTGCCGCAATCTCAAAAGAGAGGTGTTTGGCTGCATGGGCGATATTCTTTTCAAAAAAGAGGGCGTAAAGGATTGGAACCGTCCGCTCTGCCTCGGTAAGCAGGAGAGCGTGCAGTTCATTTTTGACGTTTATGATGAGATCTGCTCACTTTTCCCGTTTTCGTATTTTCACGTGGGCGGTGACGAGTGTGACGTTTCCGAATGGAAGACCTGCACCGACTGCCAAAAGGCTATGAAAGAGCTGGGCTTTAAAAACGAGCGGGAGCTTCAGAAAAAGCTTACGAACGAGCTTTGCGAATATTTAAAGAAAAAAGGCAAGCATATGATCGCCTGGAACGACGTGCTCAATCAGGGTATAGACAGGCTGGACGGCAGTATGGTCATTCAGCAGTGGCTGCCCGGGCAGGATAAAAATACTAAGAATTTTGCAGCGTCCGGCGGCAAGATCATAATGAGCAATCACAAATCGTTTTATTTTAACATGCCTTATGCGCAGTATCCTCTTGCCAATACTTATAAATTCAAGCCTGAAAAATACGGCATTACAGATTACGGTTCCGTTCTCGGCATCGAGGGTGAAACGTGGACGGAATGGATCGATTCTTTCAGCAAGGTCCAGTTCCATCAGCACCCCAGAATGGAAGCTCTTGCAGAAGTTGCGTGGACCCCTGTTGCCAAAAGGGATTATTCGCAGTTTCTTGAAAGATATAAAGCGTACCAAAGCGTGTTTGAGCCGCTCGGCATAAATTTTGCGGCGGATCAAATTGCAATGCCGAAAAATCCGCTCAAGCGCAGTTCGGTATGCCGTAAATTCCACTCCGGTGATCCGGATTACGAATTTAACGAAAATAACAGACTAAAGGAGAACAGAAAATGAAGATCAGCGAATTTCCGAGCGCGGTAATCAAGGAAAATGTTGATTACACCGTTAAAGAGATCACAAATGTAATCAAAAAGTACGGCCCGCGCGAGTCCGGCAACGAGGCCTGCTTTGATGCCGAAAAGCATCTCAAAAAGGAACTTGACCAGTTTTGTGACGAAACACATTTTGAAGAGTATAAAATGGCGCCGCGCGCGTTTCTGCATTTTACAAAGCTTGTTGCCGCGCTTGTGCTCGTAGGCATAATTGCTTCCTTCGCGCTTGTTTTTGCGCTTAATATGGAAAATTTCTTTATCGGGCACTGCATCGTCGGCGTGTGCGTTGCGACCGGTCTGTTCATAACGGCTATGGAATTCCTTATGTATAAAAGATTTATGGACGGTATGTATAAGAAAGTTACCGGCCACAATCTTGTTGCTACGCGCAAGCCGCGCGGGGAAGTGAAAAAAAGGATCGTTATCAGCGGCCATATTGACGCCGCTTATGAGTGGCGTCCCATATATTATCTTAAAGATAAGGGCATGCTGCTTTGGATGGGTCTTGCCATCGGAAGCGCAGTTATAGCGCTCATCCTTGCAATCATAAGCGTTATCGCTAATTTTGTTGACATGGGCGCTTTCGGCGATTTCATGCTGGATTATTCATTCTATTTCAACGTTATAACAGCCGCCGCAATGGTGCTTTTGTTCACCTTTGTCAATTTCGGCAGGATCTCTCCCGGCGCAAACGATAACCTTACCGGCACCTATGCCGCCGTGTGCGCGCTTCGTATGCTGGATATGGCGGGCGTTGAGTTTGAAAACACGGAAGTCGTTGCTATGGTTACGGACGGCGAGGAAGCCGGCCTTAGAGGTGCAAAGGCGTTTGCAAAAGACCATAAGGACGAATACACCTCCGCGGATGTGAAAACGGCTGTGCTCTGCGTGGATACGCTTACCGATATTGATTATCTGAACGTATATTATAAGGATATGACGGGCACCGTTAAGAACGATAAGGCGTTTTCCGAGCTTGTTAAGAGATCAGCGGCGGAAAGCGGCTACGATTCGGCGGAGCTTGCAAATCTTTTCTTCGGCGCGTCTGACGCTGCCGCTTTCTCCCAGGAAGGCATTACGGCTACCTGCCTTGCGGCTATGGATCCCGCGCCTGCGGATTACTACCATAACCGCCGTGACAGTTATGACCGCCTGAATCCCGAAGCGATCGAGATCGGCTATAAGACCGTGCTTCAAACGATCTTTAATTTTGACGCGGAATCATAAAGAATAAAATCCCGATGTTCGCCGTGCTGTATGCGCGGCGAAATTGTTTGTAAGAGGGGGGAACGAATACGGCTAAACGCAGAATACTTTGGCTCGATTATGCCAGAAGCTTCGCAATATTAAGTGTTGTCATCATGCACTGTACCGAGCGCGTTTATAATATGGATTACACGGATATCCTCTCGCTCGGCGCTTTTTCCGTTGTTTTCAGAGATATCTGCGTAACGTTCGGCAGGATAGGCGTGCCCCTCTTTTTTATGCTCTCGGGCTATCTTCTGCTTGACCGCGATTATTCCTCCTCAGATAAGATCTTTGCTTTTTACAAGCATAATCTGATCCCGCTTGTCATTACTTCTGAGATCTGGATCGTCATATACGGCATTACTTTTCTTGCGGATTCCTCGGCAGGCTATACCGTTACGAATCTTGTGGAAGATATGCTGTTTTTAAAAGCCCATGATATGGGCCATATGTGGTATATTCCCGTTATCATCGGGATCTATATCGCACTGCCTTTCGTGTCCAACGCCGTAAAAAAGATCTCCCTAAAGGCGCTTTGGGTTCCGCTCGCGTTCCTGTTTGCTTTAAGCTTCGTGTTCTATACGCTGCGTCTTCTTCAGGATTCCCTCGGCTGGCAGGTGGCACTTTCAAGCACGCTTGATACCGCGTTTCTCGGCGGCGTATACGGATTTTACGTGCTCATGGGGCTTATGTGCAAAAGGTGCGCGTTCAAAAAGATACCGTCCCCCGTGTTGCTTGTCTTGGGCGCGGTATTCTTCGGCATAACAGTATGGACTTTGTATGGCTTAAGGGCGGCGGGATATGATTTTCACCTGTGGTACAATTATCCTCCGCTGCTCATCTGCTCCGTCTGTCTGTTTGAGCTTTTCAGCAGAACGAACACGCATAGGGTCGCAGCAAAAAAATTCGCGCCTGCAGCAACGGCAATTTCAACCGTGTCTTTCGGTATGTATTTTCTCCATGTTCCCATATTGCGCAATTTGATAAGCGGGTTTAAAGCGCTCGGGATCTCTGAACCGCTCACTCTTTTGCTGTTCGCTGCCGTCGTATTCATTCTGACCGCTTTGGTTGCTTATATCCTGTCCAAGATCCCGGTCGTAAAAAGGCTTTTGCTCAATATAAAATAAAAATTAAGATCAGGGTATCCGAATTAACCGAATATCCTGATCTTTTTTTGTGCCGGTTTGGTTGTGCAATCTAATTTTAGGCTTCGTTTGCCGATCCTCTGCGCCGCTCAGCAGATCATGCCGTTCTCTATCCAACGCATTACGGACGGGTACTCTTCCTTGTAAGTATCCAGCCTTTCCGTGTTGGAATCAACAAAGGCAAGGAACTCGTCCGCGTCCTCAAACTCAAAGGTAAAATCCTGCTCAAAGTCATACGCGGCGGTAAACATCATATCAAACAGGTCGTCCGCCGAATATTCCTCCAGCATTTTATCCGCGCAAAGCTCCGTAACACGGTCAAGCGCGTTCTTTGCGGTAATGTCAAAATCTTCGTCTATCTCTATCTCCTCATCGTGTTCGCAGTATTTCACGATATCCTCCTGCGTAAAGCCCGCTTTCTCCGCATAATCAACGGCGTCTTCAAAGCCGGTCTCGTTTACGGCGTCAAACAGCCTGTAGGCAAATTCGCCCGCCAGGTTCTGAAGCGCAACTGCTTTAAAGATACAGTCTATCTCGTGCCCCGGCTCGTCGGTGATCACAAAGCCGTCCTCTTTAAACTGCTCCCAAATGATACCGTAAAAAATAGCAAATTTTTCCGATTCGTTAAAAACAGCGTCGTAGATGTAAGAATCAATGTCCATACAGTTTCTCCTCTTGTCATAACATAATAAAATAAATTGCAATACCTCATAATAAAAACGTTTGCCATGTTTATTATTTTATAACATTGTGTTTACATTTTCAATATTGCAATGGAAAATATAATGATATATAATTAAAATATTGAAAAATATAATTTTTTACTGTTAGGCGGTGCTTGATGACGGTCCATATTAAAAGCGAAGAAATAAGCGTTTCGTGCCTGCTGGAGGGCGCTATGCTCCACTCTTTGGTAAAAGACGGGGTAGAATATCTTTGGCAGGGAGATGCAAAATACTGGGCAGGGCAGGCGCCCGTATGCTTTCCCATAACCGGTGTGTTAAGGGATTCAAAGGCTGTTGCGTTCGGAAAGCCGTGTGAGATGAAGCGCCACGGCGTTGCAAGGATCCATCCGTTTGAGATCGCAGAGCAGGGCGGCAATTATGTTTCGTTTGTTCAGCATTCAAGCGGGGAAACGAAAAAAGCATTCCCCTTTGATTATTCCCTTGAGATCCGTTATACCGTTTTGAAAAATTCGGTAACCACCCGCTATACCGTAAGGAATACGGGTACGGATAGATTGCCGTTCGTGATCGGCGGTCATCCGGCGTTCAACTGCCCGCTTGAAGCCGGCAGGGATTTTGAAGATTATATTGTTGCGTTCAGCGGCGCCGTCGGTCAGAAATGCCTGCGCCCGGATGTGGAAACGGGGCTCATAGATATTTCAAAACGCTATGATGTGCTTGATGAGCCGGATAAGATCTATCTGGATCATTCCCTTTTTGATCTTGACGCCATGGTCTTTGATAATATCAAGCCAAAGTCCGCGCTGCTCACGGCGGGCGGCAGGGGAGTCAGAATAGATTATCAGGATTTTGACAATCTTCTGATCTGGTCGTCCTCAAACGGCGGCAATTTTGTTGCCCTTGAGCCGTGGACGGGTATTTCCACCTGTTCGGATGAGGACGAGGTGTTTGAAAATAAACGCGGCATGACGGTGCTGGAGCCCGGCAATGAAGCGTCTTTCGCGTTTAAAATAACTTTGATTTAGGTGAGTTATGAATTACGGATTTTTCAGGGCCGCCGCAGTAACGCTAAAGCTGAAAGTGGCGGACCCGGATTATAATAAAGAAGAAATAAAAAAGGCAATAGACGCCGCTGTTGCGCATAAAGCCCGCCTGCTCGTAACGCCGGAACTTTCCGTTACCGGCTATACCTGCGCCGATCTCTTTTTCAGCTCGGCGCTTATCTCCTCGGCACAAAAAGCGCTGGGGGAGCTTGCGGATTATACAAAAGGCAAAAATATCTGCGTGATCGTCGGTATGCCGGTCCGCTTTTACAACAGCCTCTATAACTGCGCCGTGGTGCTTTGCGGCGGGCGGATAAAAGGCGTTGTTCCCAAAACGCATATTGCAAATTATAACGAGTTTTATGAAAAACGCTGGTTTGCCTCCGGCAGTCAGTTTGCATCCTGCCAAAAGATCAGCCTTTGCGGTTTTGAAACAAAAATAGGCAGCCAGCTCTTTGATCTGGGCGGCGGCGCCGTGCTCGGTATAGAGATGTGCGAGGATCTGTGGGTGCCGTCCCCGCCGAGCGGTGCGCTTGCCATGCACGGCGCAAATATCATTGCCAATCTTTCCGCAAGCGATGAATACGTTTCAAAAGCGCAATACAGAAAAGAGCTTGTTTCCAATCAGTCCGCCAGATGCGTGTGCGGCTATGTCTATGCCGGCGCGTCCGTGTTTGAGAGCACTACGGATCTTCTTTTCGGCGGCGCGCTTTTCATTGCGGAAAACGGCGCCGTGCTTGCTGAGGGCGAGCGCTTTTTAAGAAATACCAATCTGATTTGTGCGGATATAGATATTGAAAAGCTGAACGCCCTGCGCGTTAAAAATATGAGCTTTGAAAACAGTTCCTCAGAACTGCCCCTTGTTGATGCCAAGGTTGAGAATTCGCATAATGATCTCAAATACAGATTCGTTGACCCGCATCCGTTCGTCCCTGCGGACGATGATAAGCGCCGTGCGCGCTGTTCGGAGATCTTTTCCATTCAGGCGGGCGCGCTTGCAAAAAGGCTGGAGCATGTCGGCTCTTCGGGCACGGTTGTGGGCATTTCCGGCGGGCTGGATTCAACGCTCGCCCTGCTCGTGTGCACAAGGGCAATGGAGCTTATCGGCAAAAGCAGCGCCGATATTTTGGGCGTTACGATGCCGGGCTTCGGCACAACGGGCAGAACGTACAATAACGCGCTTAAGCTTATGGAATGCCTTGGCGTTACCGTAAAAGAAGTGGATATAAAAGAGGCGTGCAATCTTCATATGCGCGATATCGGGCATGATCCCGAAATCAAAGATATAACGTATGAAAATACACAGGCAAGGGAACGCACCCAGGTGCTTTTTGACCTTGCAAACAAGCACGGGAAGTTGCTTGTGGGCACAGGCGACCTCAGCGAGCTTGCCATGGGCTGGTGCACCTATAACGGCGATCATATGAGCATGTACGGCGTAAACGCATCGGTGCCGAAAACGCTTGTGCGCTACCTGGTTGAATATGTTGCCTCCGTCAGCCCTTCCGAAACGGCAAAGGTGCTTTATGATATACTGGACACGCCTGTTTCGCCGGAGCTTCTTCCGCCGGATAAGGACGGCAATATCGCCCAGAAAACGGAGGAAAATATAGGCCCGTATGAGCTGCACGATTTCTTCCTTTATCATTTTATCAGATTCGGCTTTGCAAAAGAAAAGCTTGTGCGCCTTGCGCTCAAGGCGTTTGACGGCGTTTATTCCAAGGACGTCATCTCAAAATGGGCGGATGTGTTTATCAAGCGTTTCTTTGTAAGCCAGTTCAAGCGCAGCTGCGTTCCGGATTCGCCGAAAGTGGGCTCCGTTTCGCTTTCTCCAAGAGGGGATTGGCGTATGCCGAGCGACGCTTCCTTCAATATTTTTCAGAATAACGATTGATCTACCGAAAGGGGTATTTTATTATGGCAGATGAATTCAATAATTTAAACAATTATGAGCCGGAAGATGTGGAAAAAACAGACGCCGCGCAGGGTTCGGAAAAGGAAGCTTTATCCGATACGCAGCAAAAAGGCAATAAAAAGAAACTGATCATCGGCATCGTCGCCGCAGTTGTGGTCGTCTGCGCGGTCATAGCCGCCGTTGCCGCATTGACGGGCGACAGCGGTGAGGAAAAATATACGGATACGCCCGTCAGTGACCCGACTTCGGAGCTTACTCCGGGTATCGAGAACGGCGTTATTATTGAAAGCGCGCCGAATGCCGCCACTTCTTCGGAAGATACGCAGGGCGGCTCGGGCGGTTCAGGCAGTTCCGGCAGCAGCGGCAATACCGGCGGCTCCGGCAATGCAGGCGGCACGGGGGATTCCGGCAATGCCGGCAACAATTCCGGTGATTCAGGCAACAATGCAGGCGATTCGGGTAATTCCGACAACTCCGGAAATTCCGGAAATTCGGGCAACAGCGGTAACTCAGGCAATGAAGAGCCTGTTGCAAGGCAGCTGGAGATATCTATTAAGCTCCCAAACGCAGGAGGAATTGACGATTTTCTGTTTGTTTCCATAAACGGAGAGGAACAAACACCAACTGGTAGAGAAGTTGCACTCAACGGTGGTATTTTTAAGTTCGTTACTACGGACAGCTATGAAGGTGTTGTCACGGTTGAGGCAAGGCTGGAGAACTACGGCGTAAGCGCCAGCCAGATATCTACCGTTAACGGCACGCAGGTTACCGTTACGCTCCCGCTCAACGGTTCGGAAGAAAATTTTGCCCCGGATATCTGATCCGGTTTGATAGAAAACGGTGCGCCCCGCATGGTCTTTCGTGCGGGGCGTTTTTTTGCCCTTTTATGCGTTTTATACAACTTGACAGCATATAAATTATTTTTAAATATTAAAAATGTTTATTGAATTATCCGTATCATTGTGATAAAATAGGTGCGGACTGTGAAAGGGTGTATTGCGCCCTTTTGCTTTGGGGAGAGTGTGTTAAGCGTATTGCGCCGCTGCCTTTTTTTAGGTAAAAGCGAAATACGCCGGATTCAAACAGCTTCGGGTGCGTTCGGATATTTTCTCGCACAGGCGCGTATCCCCGCTTGTCTGATTATGTATATTTGAACATTTAAGTTCATAGGAGGTATTTTTTAACGATGTTAAAAAGAAAAAAGAAAACGATGGACGGTAATAACGCCGCTGCGCACGTTTCTTATGCGTTTACCGAAGTAGCTGCAATTTACCCCATCACTCCGTCTTCCGTTATGGCGGAGGTGACAGACGTTCTTTCTTCTCAGAACGCGAAAAACATTTTCGGCCAGAATGTAAGAGTTCAGGAGATGGAGTCAGAGGGCGGCGCGGCAGGCGCGGTTCACGGCTCACTTTCCGCAGGCGCTCTTACAACCACCTACACCGCTTCGCAGGGTCTTCTTCTTATGATCCCCAATATGTATAAGATTGCCGGTGAGCTTCTTTCCTCGGTAATCCACGTATCCGCGCGCTGCGTATCCACGCACGCCCTCAATATATTCGGCGATCATTCGGATATTTACGCCTGCCGCCAGACAGGTTATGCGATGCTCTGCTCCAATAACCCGCAGGAGGTTATGGATCTCGGCGCCGTAGCGCATCTTTCAACACTTAAGAGCTCCGTTCCGTTCCTCCATTTCTTTGACGGCTTCCGCACCTCTCACGAGATTCAGAAAATAGAGGTCTGGGATTATGATGATCTTAAAGATATGGTGGATATGGAAGATGTGAAGCGCTTTAGGGCGCATGCGCTCAATCCCGAGCACCCAACGCTTCGTGGTTCGGCTGAAAACTCCGATATCTTCTTCCAGCACAGAGAGGCATGCAACAAGTATTATAACGACGCCGTTGAGACCACCGTTATGTATATGAACATGGTCAACGAAAAGATCGGCACGGATTATAAGCCGTTCAATTATTACGGCGCAGACGATGCAGAGCATATCATCATCGCCATGGGCTCCGTTTGCGATACAATCGCGGAAACGGTGGATTACCTCAACGCGCAGGGCGCAAAGGTCGGTCTTGTTAAAGTTCACCTTTACAGACCTTTCTCACCGAAATACCTGCTTGACGTGATTCCGTCAACCGTTAAGAAGATCTCCGTGCTTGACAGAACAAAGGAACCCGGCTCTATCGGCGAACCGCTTTATCTTGACGTTGTTGCCGCTCTGAAAGGTTCTCAGTTTGAAACAACGCCCATCTATCACGGCCGTTACGGCCTCGGCTCTAAGGATACGGTTCCGGCGCATATCATTGCCGTTTATAATAATATGACCGCTGCCGAGCCGAAAGAGGTATTCACGATCGGTATTACAGACGATGTTACCTACCTTTCACTTGAGATCGGCGAGAATGTAGATACAACGCCCGCCGGCACAACAAGCTGTAAGTTCTGGGGTCTCGGCTCAGACGGTACTGTAGGCGCCAATAAAGACTCCATCAAGATCATCGGCGATAATACGGATAAATATGCGCAGGGCTATTTCTTCTATGATTCCAAGAAGTCCGGCGGTATCACGGTATCCCACCTTCGTTTCGGCGATAACCCGATCACCTCAACTTATCTTATCAATAAAGCAAACTTCGTTGCCTGCCACTGCCCCTCCTATGTAACAAAGTATGATATGGTGCAGGATCTTGTTCCCGGCGGCACTTTCCTCCTCAACTGCATTTGGACTCCCGAGGAGCTTGATAAGCAGCTTCCCGCCGCAATGAAAAGATATATTGCAAACAACGATATTAATTTCTATATCATTAACGGTATCAAGATCGCAGAAGAAGTCGGCCTTGCCGGCAGAGCTTCAACGATCCTTCAGTCCGCATTCTTCACGATCTCCGGCATTCTCCCGGTCGATCAGGCGATCGAGCTTATGAAAGCCAAGGCAACCGCCAAGTTCTCAAAGAAAGGCGATGCCGTTGTTGCAGCGAACCACCAGGGTATAGACAGAGGTTCTAAGGAGCTTATCAAGGTAGACGTTCCCGAAAGCTGGAAAACGGCAGTTGATGAGGATCAGGAACTTGAAGTTGCTACAGACCGTCCCGAAATGAAGAAATTTGTTAAGGATATCCTTGATCCCGTAGATCATCAGAAGGGCGATAAGATCCCCGTTTCCAAATTCGTGGATATGGCAGACGGCGTATTCCCGCAGGGTTCCGCGGCATTTGAAAAGCGCGGTATCGCTGTAGACGTTCCCGAATGGGAACCCACTTCCTGCGCGCAGTGCAACAGGTGTGCTATGGTCTGCCCGCATGCGGTTATCCGCCCTGTAGCGCTTACGGCGGACGAGCTTGCAGCAGCTCCCGAAAATACCAAGTCTGTTGATCTCAAAGTACCCAAGGATTCAGGCCTTAAATACGCGCTTATTATTTCCACTTTGGATTGCACCGGTTGTGCTTCCTGCGCAAACGTTTGCCCCACAAAGTCGCTTACGATGAAGCCGATCGCTTCTCAGATGAGCAGCCAGCCCGTATTTGACGCGCTTTGCAATATTGATCCTAAGCCGGAAGTTGCTTCCGATAAAACGATCGTTTCCACGCAATATCTTAAGCCGTATCTTGAGTTCTCCGGCGCATGCGCAGGCTGCGGCGAAACGCCTTATGCAAAGCTTGCTACCCAGCTTTACGGCGATAAGATGTATATTGCAAACGCAACAGGCTGTTCCTCAATCTGGGGCGGCTCCGCACCGTCAACCCCCTATACGGTAGATAAGAACGGCAACGGCCCCGCATGGTCTAACTCCCTGTTTGAGGATAACGCGGAATTCGGTCTCGGCATGTTCCTTGCACAATCACAGATCCGTGAAAGACTTGCGAATGACGCGCTTGCGCTTAAAGATACTTCTGTGGGCGATAAGGTTCAGGCTTATCTTGACACGTTCAATTCCACACGCGGAAACGACGCGCCTGCAAAAGCGCTGATTGAGGCACTTGAAAATACAGAGTTTGAAGGCGAGCAGAAAGCCGCTGCTCAGGACTTCCTTAAGGATAAATCCTATGCCGCCAAGAAGAGCCAGTGGATCTTCGGCGGTGACGGCTGGGCTTACGATATCGGTTTCGGCGGCTTGGATCACGTTCTTGCGCAGAATCAGGACGTAAACGTTCTTGTTTTCGATACCGAGGTTTATTCCAACACCGGCGGTCAGGCTTCCAAGGCTACGCCTACGGGCGCAGTTGCGCAGTTTGCCGCTTCCGGCAAGATAACCAAGAAAAAAGATCTTGCAAAGATCGCCATGTCCTACGGCTATATCTATGTAGCGCAGGTAGCTATGGGCGCGGATTATAACCAGTGCCTTAAAGCGTTCAAGGAGGCTGAGGCTTATAACGGCCCGTCGCTCATCATCTGCTACGCACCCTGTATCAACCACGGTATCAAGATGCCGTTCAACCAGGCAGAGCAGAAAAAGGCAGTTGCGGCAGGTTACTGGAATCTGTTCAGATTCAATCCCGCTCTTGCCGAAGAGGGCAAAAATCCGTTCAGCCTTGATTCCAAGGCTCCCACGGCTGATTATATTGAATTCATCAACGGCGAAACACGCTATTCTTCACTCAGAAGAAGTTTCCCGGATAAAGCGGATAAGCTCTTCAACATCGCTGCGGAAAACGCGGTTGCCAAGTATAACGATCTTCTTCGCACGGTTGAGTATTATTCGCCTAAAAAGGATTGATCAGTATAGCGGCTAAAACCTTTTGGTTTAAACTTTATTAACAAAATGGGACTTCACAAGAGGTCCCATTTTTGTTATAATTAAATAAAAAAGCTTACATGATTAAACCTTTATATGTATAATTATCCGTAAAGAAGGGCGAAGCTGTGTTTGAAAATTTAAAAAAGATCGCCGTTCCGCGTCAGCAGAACGAGGAGCAAAGGCCGCTTTCCATCAATTTCGTGGGTGAAACGGTTTGCGATGATGAATTTGATATAAAAAGAGAATGCAGCGATCTTATGTCGCTCGAATATATCGTTGAGGGGCGCGGCACGCTTGAGATAAACGGGCAGGTGCTGCACCCGGAAAAGGGCGATGTTTTCTTTCTGCCTTACGGAAGCAGGCACCATTACTATTCAAACGGTAAAAACGGCTGGCGCAAATACTTTATTTCGTTTTACGGTAAAATGGCGGACGCGCTTGTTGAAAACTATCTGCCTAAAGATACGTATTTGTTTAAAGGCTGTTTCCTTGAAAAGAATTTCAGCCGCATATTTGATCTCGCGTTCAATACGGAAAGCCTGTCCGATGCGGAATATCTGATCTGCATAGAGCTTTTTAAGCTCTTTTCTGCCCTGTATGAAAGAAAAACGGTGGAGCAGCTTGATCTTGCCGATAAGATCAAAAGAAGTATTGATGATCATTTATATGATGAATTCAATCTTGACGCGCTTTGCAGTTATATGAATTATTCAAAAAACCACATTATCAATATCTTTTCGGAAAAATTCGGCAAAACGCCTTATCAGTATTATCTGGAAGCAAAGATAAGCCTTGCAAAAGAATATCTTTTAAATACAAATCTAAGCGTTTCGGAGATCTCTGCCGCGCTTTCCTATTCAAATTCCCAGTATTTTTCCATCTGCTTCAAAAAAGTTACCGGCTATTCGCCGCGGAATTTCAGGGCAAACGCTAAAATGTGATATTTTATATTCTTTTTGTGATTATTTTAAAAGAAAAATATGATATTTTGTGATATTTTATTATAGGAGTTTATTTAGGCGCAAATCACTATTTTTATAACTTGTAAAAGGGCAGTAAAATTCAGCGCTTGGATTTTACTGCGTTTTATTTATAGGAGCAAGATCAATAAAAACGTGTTTTACTGCTTAAGGAAAGAAGGTGATTTTCTGCAAAAGCTTTCGTTTTATCTTGTAACGGATACGCATTATTATGACAGCTCTTTCAAGGCAAGCGGCACCGCTTATGAAAACAGAAGCAGAACGGATCAGAAGTGCGTTGCCGAAACGCCGGCTATTATTGACGCCGGCTTTGCGCAGCTTGCGGCAGATCAGGATACGGATATTATCCTTATCCCCGGAGATCTTGTTTACCGCGGCGAATATCAAAGCCACGTCGGCTTCAGGGAAAGGCTTTATAAGCTTAAAGAGCAGGGCAAAAGGATATATCTTATAACTGCGCGTCATGACTATGCTGAAGACCCGGTTGAGTTTGACGGCGACGAGCTGATTCCGGTCAAGGGTATGGAACGCGCTGAACTGCGCGATTTTTACCGCGATTTTGGCTTTGATGAGGCAATTTCAGAGCATAAGGAATCCATGTCCTACGTTGTTCAGCTGCAGCCCGGGTACAGGTTGCTCGCGCTGAATTGCGACGGCGACTGTAAGGATTTCAAAGGCTTGTGGGACGATCAGATGGCATGGGCGCTGGATGAGATTAAAAAAGCGCACGCCGCCGGTGATTACATATTTGCAATGACGCATTATCCGCTGCTGCCGTTTTCTCCCGTTATGAATTTTATAGGGGACGCGAAGCTGACCGACTGGGAAAAACGCGCCAATGAATTTGCGGACGCCGGTATGAATCTTATTTTTACCGGTCATATGCACGCGCAGGCGCTGACGCAGTATAAGACGGAAAAAGGGAATATCATTACAGATATTCAGACCGGCTGCTTTGTGGGCTGCCCCTGTGCTTACCGCCGTGTTGAGATGGATGGTGAAAACGTAACCGTCAAATCCTATACGATAAGCGACTTTGATTGGGATAAGGGCGGCAGGACTGCTGCGGAGTATTTCCAGTGGCGGTTTGACCGTATGATAACCGATATCATAGACGCAATGGCGTATGATTTTGCGTTTTTCACAAGGCTTTTCGGCGGACCTGAGAAGAACAAAAAGCTTAAAATTCCCGTTACACTTGCGGGGAAGATACTTCAAAAGCTCACCCTTGGCGGTGTGGGCAGGCTGTTCTGTTTTAAGGTCGATCCGTCCATAAAGCACAGGCTGCTCAAGGATACTGCCGTAGAGCTGGTGCGTAATATTTTTGTAGGCGATGAGCCTTATGTGAAAGGTACGCCTATGTATGATGCCGTTTCCAAACTGCTGGACAGACTTTCGCCCGTCCTTAAAATCGTTCAGAATAAGCTTGGCGAAAAACAGCCCATGCTTGCCGATATAAAGGGCTTTGTGCTCTCTATGATCGGCGACGAAAAACAGATGGATTACGAAGCGGTAATCAAGCAATAAATCTTAAGGGGTAATTTTTATGGGTAATACTGTTGCGCCCGCACAGGCGCAGGAACAGAAATATATCAAAATGAAAGAATTTATACTGTATTTGCTTGCAGTATTCTTCTATACGAATATGACGGGCATGATCGGCTCATACAGAAGCGCCTATCTTGTAAACGTGCTCAGGCTGGATCAGAATCAGGTCTCGCTTTTCAACACGCTTGTCAATATCATCCCGTTTGTTCTCAATTTCTTTATAACCATGTATATCGACGGCCGCCGTCCCGGCAAAATGGGCAAGTTCCGTCCGCTTGCACTTGCGGTTGCAATTCCCTGCGGCGTTTTGCTCGTGCTCAGCTTCTGGGCGCCTCCCGCGCTTACGGGCAATCTTCTTCTTGTCTATGTAACCACGATCGCGGTTTTATGGGCGGTCGCAACCAATTTCGGCGATTCCATAAACAAGGTCGCGTTTGTAATGACGCCGAATCTTAAGGAAAGGGATAATGTTATCTCGTTCAGAAGCATTTTCTCCGCCGTCGGCAACTCAGCACCTCTTGTTATTGTACTTGTTATAGCGCTTATTTTTGAGGACGAGGGCACGCAGTATATCGTATCCGCTGCGCTTTGCGCCGTGATCGGCACGATCCTTATGCTCGTAGGTACAAAGACCATTAAAGAGCGCGTTGCATACAGCTCTGAAAAGAAAAATCCGCTCATAGGAATCAAAGATGTACTCGTCGATAAGTATGCGTGGGTCATCATCATTTCCGAATTCCTTAAAAATTTCAGGCAGATCGCTACTTATATGGGCGTTTTCCTTGCCGCAGCGCTGCTCGGCGGCACAGACCAGTATCTTTGGTTCGGCCTGCCCACAGGCATCGGCACGGCAGTAGGTATGCTTGTTATCAACTTCCTGCTGAAAAAGTTCAATTCAAAGGTGCTCTATATTGCAAGCGGTATTTATTCCGTTATCATAAACGGCCTTGCCTTTGCAGTCGGCTATATTTATTTCAACAATCCAAGCCCCGTGCTTCAGGTCATATTCATCGTGTTCCTGTTCCTGATCGGGCTTCAGTTCGGCGCTTCAAATCTGCTGCCGTCCATGTTCCAGGCAGATGTGCTTGAGGATATTGAGGTAAAGACCGGCGGTAAAAGGCTTGACGCAACTTTGCCGTTCGTTATCGGTATCTTTACCATGATCAGCGGCACCATCGCGCAGGCGCTCGCTCCGCTGATTCTTTACGGCGAGAATTCCATTATAGGCTATATCCAGCCTTCAGATCTTGTTCCGGAGCCGGAACAGTCACTTCAAACCAGGATACTCCTGCTGTTCTTCTACACCGTATTCCACGGCATCATGATGTTCCTTGCCGGCGTTCCGTTCTTCTTCTATAAGCTGACCGGCAAACGCAAGGAAGAGATCCATACCAGAGTGCTTGAATTAAGAGCTGAATTCGATCAGGAAAATAACTGACGGATCCGGATATATTCCATAATCAGCAAATAAAAAAACAGCCCGGCTGTCACGCAGTTCGCTCCGCATGACAGCCGGGTCTTTTTTAGTCAAGAGATTCAAATTCGGGATAGTATTTGAATTTTGCCTCGCCGAGTATCTTGCTTTCGGAAACATAGGTGTTTTCCCAGAACCTTGAATCGTGCGATTCGTTTCTGTTGTCACCCATGCAGAAATAAAGGTTTTCCGCAACAACATATTCGCCGTTTTCATTCGTTGTGCAGTATTTGTCTATAAACTGTGAATAGCCCACCGTCATTCCGTTTTCGGCGTAGCAGTATAAGCCGTCCGTCGTTATGACCTCTCCCTGCTCGGGAATGTAGTACGGGCCGTAATCGCCAAGCGGTTCCTCCGTTGTTACAAAGCTCTGGTCCGTCTGATAGGTGTTGCCCTCTTTATCCGTGATAAACGTCTCTCCGTCAACGATCGTAACGGTTTCTCCCGGCAGCCCTATAACCCTTTTAACGAAGATCTGGCTTTCGTCGTCCGGGAAGTAGAAAAGGATGATATCGTATCTTTCCGGTTCGCTGTTGATATAGGCGATCCTGCTGGCGATGATCCTGTCTCTTTCATTGATCGTGTTTTTCATGGAGCCGGTCGGAACAACTGCGTTTGCAAATACAAATCGTTTGAGCAGCAGGGCGATGATAACGGCAATTACTATAGGCAGTAAAAAGTTTATGGCTTCCTCAATCTTGCCCTTTTTCCTTGTCTTTTTCTTTTTGCCGCCTTGCTTTTTCTCTTGGCTGTCCGCCGGCACATCGCTTCCGGCGGCCGCTCCTCCGTTTGTCCATTCTCTGTTTGTCTGATGCGCTTCGGATATATGATTTTCTATTTCGTCTATCTGTTTTGTGGCGCTCAGCTCCGGCGAGATATTAGTATTAAAATATTTTGCGCCGCAGTTGGGGCAGGTTATCCAGTCCCCGTTTTCCTCAATACCGTCAAATCCGCATTTTTTGCAAACCATGAATTATCTGCGCCTCTTTCTTGATTTTTTTAATATTCCGCCAAGCTCAACTATATCGCTGTAATTCGTTGCGGAATTTATGATCCTGAAGCCTTCTGCGTCGCTGGTAAGCTCGCAGGACAGGCGCGCTTTTGCGTGCTCCTCGTATGCAGAGCTGTCAAGCGAGCTGTCTACATACAGCTTCACCATCTTGTTCTTTTCCCGCACAACGGTAACGGTGTGGTTTGAATCGCTGATGGAATTTTCGGATCTCAGCCGCAGCGTGCCCATGTTTACACTGATGATGCCTCTGTCTATTCTTATCAGAATATCATCATTCTGGCAGATCACGCCGTTGTTTCCGTCATATTCAAAAACGATCGTGAAATCGTTTACGTCGCCGTCCGAATCGGTCCTCTTATCCGTTTTGCCGAATTGGAAGATCCTGACCTCAAACGGCGCAAGCGTAAGGTTTATTTTATCATTGTAATTATACAGATCCGAACTTTCTACAGTGCCCCTGCTCAGAATATTGAAGCGCCTTGCGTTTTTCAGCCCCTCGGGGCAGCCCATAAGCTTGTTGAGCGTCAGCGTCAGCGGCGTAGCCTCGTGCGTTGGGTTTCTGAGCGCGATCACGCCCTCGCCGTCCTCTGTCCACGAAGCGTAACAGTAAATGTTGTTCTGCGCCGGATCGCCGCCCAAAAGCATGGCATTTTTTAAGATATGGTGATTCGCCCTCTGCCACTTCAGAACGCGGGCAAGGATTCTCCATTTCTCGTCGTTCATCATGGATGGGGAGATATAAAGCTCGCACAGCGCGGAACCGCGGCACGCATTCCAGAAAAAGACCTTTTCAAATTCTTCGTCCGTATAGTCCAAATGCGCCTCGCGCCCATAGATCGGCTCGTGATTATATATGTTGCCCAAAGGGAACTGAAGTCCGCGGGTAACAATAAAATCATAGTAAACGGAATCACGGTAGGTCATCTCCGCGTCCGCCTGAGATTGCTCGTTTCTCGCATAGTTTTCCGCAAAGCCTATATCGCCGCTGTTCTGAAGCCATATGGAATTTACATACTGCAGCCACCAGGGCGAGGGGTTGACATAGCATGTAAAATTGATCCAAAGCTCCTTGCCCTGAGATTTTCTGGCATCGCGCAGAGCCTTGAATATCTTGATCCACCTGCGCCACAGCTCCGTGATGTAATACATATCGTGGTCGCCGCCGGTGATATGGTCATGCTTTTGGTTTTGGCACGGCTTAAGCGCAAAGCCGTCAAGCTTCCAGTAGGCAATATCGTTTTCCCTTGTTGCCTTAACAAGAAATTCTTTCAGATTATTCAGATATGTTTTAGAGCAAACGCAAATGTCGTTCGACTCCGCATTATAGTATCCGAAACCGCCGCGTTCTATCCTTTTGGCAAATTTAGAATTGAAATTATATCCGCCGCGCGGCCCGAGCCACAGCCCAAAGCTGCTGCCGAGTCTGTTTGTAAGGCTGCTGAGATCAAGAAAACCGTTGGGAAATCTTTTCTGATTGACGCTCCAGAAATCCGCCTTGTAATTGTTCCAGCCGTCGTCTATCACATACCCGTCAAGCGGGGCAACGCCGTTAGAGGACAGCTTGCTCTCCACCTTGTAAAACGCCGCCTCGGTATTGTCCGCGTCTATATCCATCATTCTGTCATACCACGTGTTGTACTGCACGCGAAAATCCGATTTTACGGAGATACGGTCAATATATTCGAAAAACGCTTTTCTGAGATCCACCATCATGGCGCTCTTTGCCGCGCCCATAACGGTCGTGGGGCAGATGATCTTGCCGGTTGCGTTTTTACCTATAAAATAAACGACTTCGCCTCTGCCGTGAAACACGCCGTTTTTGGTGCCGGGGAAAACGCAGCCGAAAAACAGGCTGTCAATATAAAAGGGCTGGCCAAGGTTGGAATAAAATTCATCTATCTCGCTTTTGCCGCCGTTTGCCGTGTAGGAGGATTTAGAGTTTACGATGCCTATGTTTTCAAGCATTACATAGTCTATCACTTTCGGCTCGCTCTGCTCAATGGCAATCTGTTTTTCAAGCGTTTCGCCGTCAGAACCTATGCGGTAGCTCATCGTTACCGTGGTGTTCATTTCCTCTTTAAAGCGGAAAAAGAGCTTGCCGTCTTTTTCAACAGCCTCGCTCACCGCAAGATTTTTTGAAGAAAGCGTGTCGCCGTCGGTAAATCTAATCTCAAATTCGCTGCCGCTTCCGTCAGGTATAAAAACCATTCCGGAATAAGTGTTGGTGATCTGAGAGGCGTATAGATACCCGTCCGTAACATTAAATTCTCTTTCCAGTTTTTTACTTTTTAATTTAAACATATTCCGTTCCTTTTCACTGCTTGTCTTTGCTTTGCTTTTCTATCTCCTCAAGCGCTCTTGAAAGCTGGTCGGGGCAGGAGGTCTGCTTGAATCCGCATTTTATGCCGGCAAGCGCGCTCTTTACCTCGCTGATCTTCTTGCCCTTAACGAGCGCCGCTATGCCTTTCAGATTCCCGTTGCAGCCGCCGGTAAAGGTGACCGCCTGTATGGTCTCGTTGTCCGGCGCCATTTCAATCTCTATCTGCTTAGAGCATGTGCCCTGCGTTTTGTATGTGTATGTCAATTTATAAACACTTCCCGTATATTTTTATATAACTCTTTATAATTATAATAAATATCAAACGCCTTTTCAATAATAAATTATTACTTATTTTTGAATTTATCAAAATTCCGGCCACTTTCATCTTGAAAAGGCTACATCACTGTGATATGATTAAAATAATTTGAAAAGCTGAAAACTGCGGATCTGCTTTCGGTTTAAAATGACGGGCAGCGGTCCGCGCTTTTCACGTAAATTAACAAAAAAGGGGTATTGTTTATGCAAAAGATCAAAGTCGGTATCATCGGCGCGGGCAGGATAGGCCAGGTTCATGCAAAATCCATAACCTATCATATTCCGCAGGCACAGCTTGTTGCCATTTCTGATATTTATGAGGAAGGCGCAAAAAAAGTTGCCGAAGAGCTCGGCATTCCGAATTATTATAAGGATTATCATGAAATACTGAATGATCCGTCAATAGATGCTGTCCTTATCTGTTCCTCAACGGATACGCATGCCGATATCGCCTGCGAGGCAGCTGCGGCAGGCAAGCACATTTTCTGTGAAAAACCCGTTGACCTCACGGTTGCCAAGATCAAAAAGGTTATAGAAGCTGTTGACAAAGCGGGCGTAAAGCTTCAGATCGGCTTCAACAGAAGATACGATCACAATTTTGCTTACATAAAGCAGCTAGAAAAGGATGGCAAGATCGGCAGGATCCAAACTGTCAAGATCACAAGCCGCGATCCGGAACCGCCCGCAATAGATTATGTTAAAGTCTCCGGCGGCATTTTCCTTGATATGACCGTTCATGATTTTGATATGGCGCGTTTTATCGGCGGCGAGGTTGAGGAAGTTTATGCAAACGCCACCGTTATGGTAGATCCCGCTATCGGCGAGGCGGGCGATGTGGATACCGCGCTTGTTGCGCTGAAGTTTAAGAGCGGCGCGATCGGCGTGATAGACAACTGCCGCAAGGCTTCCTATGGCTATGACCAGCGCCTTGAGGTGTTTGGCTCCAAGGGTCAGGCGTCCGCGGTGAACGACACGCCCACAAACGTTGCCTTTATAGACGAAAACGGCAGCGTTACGGATAAACCGCTTTATTTCTTTCTGGAAAGGTATATGCAGTCCTTCACGGATGAAATGACGCAGTTTATTGATTGTGTGATTAACGATAAACCTACCCAAACAACTGTATATGACGGGCTGGAGGCGCTTCGTTTAGGTCTTGCCGCTAAAAAATCCGTAGCGGAGCACAGACCTGTTAAGCTTTCAGAAATCGAGGGTTGCTGATCATGAAAAGAGAAAGATTAACCATGTCACAGGCACTTGTGCGCTTTCTTGACAATCAGTATATAGAGTGTGACGGCGTTGAAACAAAATTCGTTTCCGGCATATTCGGCATATTCGGCCACGGCTGCGTTGTCGGCGTAGGCCAGGCTCTTGAGCAGGGCGGTCACAATCTTAAATTCTATCAGGGCAAAAATGAGCAGAATATGGCGCTTGCCGCCGTTGCTTATGCAAAGCAGATGGATAGAAAGGCAATTATTCCGTGTGTTTCTTCCATAGGCCCGGGCGCCACCAATATGGTAACGGCGTGCGGCTGCGCAACGGCAAACAGGATCCCGCTTCTTGTTCTGCCGGGCGATACCTTTGCCTGCCGCCAGCCCGACCCCGTTTTGCAGCAGGCAGAGTTTTTTGATAACTACGGCAGAACGGTAACGGATGCGTTTAAAGGCGTCTGCCATTATTTTGACAGGATCGTCAGACCGGAGCAGCTTATGACCGCGTGCCTGAACGCCATGCGCGTGCTGACCGACCCGGCGGATACGGGCGCCGTCTGCCTTGCGATGCCGCAGGACGTTGAGGGTGAAGCGTACGATTATCCCGAGCATTTCCTGCAAAAGCGCGTTTGGCATATGGACAGAAGACCGATCACGCAGTCCCAGCTTGAAAGGGCTGCCAGCCTGATCAAAGCTGCCAAAAAGCCCATCATTATCTGCGGCGGCGGCGTGCGCTACAGCGGCGCGGAAAAGGAATTGCTTGCTTTTGCCGAAAAATACAATATCCCCATCAGTGAAACGCAGGCGGGCAGAAGCCTTGTTTCGTGGGATCACCCGCTCAATCTCGGCGGTATCGGCGTAACGGGCGGCAAGGCCGCAAACGTGATCGGCAGGGATGCGGATCTGATCATCGGCGTCGGCACAAGGTTTACCGATTTTACCACTTCCTCTAAATGGCTGTTTAACGAAAACAGAAAAGTGCTGGGTATCAATATATGCCCGTTTGACGCTTATAAAATGGACGCGGAAGCAATCGTTGCAGACGCTAAAGAGGCGCTTACCGCCCTTATCGGCGCTTGCGAGGGCTATCAGACGGCGTATACAGATGAGATCGCTGCCGCCAAAAAAGAGTGGGACGCTATCGTTGACGAATATTATTCAACAGAGCTTCCCGGCGGCCTGAACCAGACGCTTGCGCTCGGTATCATCAATGAATTTATGAGCGAAAGCGATATTGCAGTCGGTTCCGCCGGCTCGCTTCCCGGCGATATGCAAAGGCTTTTCAGGCCCAAGAACCGCGGCACTTATCATATGGAATACGGCTATTCCAATATGGGTTATGAGATAAACGGCGCGCTCGGCGTTAAGCTGGCAGAGCCGGAAAGGGAAGTTTATGCGTTCTGCGGGGACGGCTCGTTCCTTATGGCGCATTCGGAACTTTATACGTCTCTTCAGGAGGGTCTTAAGCTCAATATCTGCGTGTTTGATAATATGGGCTGGGGCTGCATAGAGAATCTGCAAAACAACCAGGGCACGGATACGTTCGGCACGGTGTTCCGCGCAAGAGACCCCAAAACGGGCATGCTGGACGGAGATGAGCTCCCGGTCGATTTTGCCAGGATTGCTGAGGGCTACGGCGCTAAGGGCTATACGATCCGCACTTCGGATGAGCTTCGCGCCGCGCTTGAGGACGCCAAAAAGCAGACGAAAACCGTTCTGTTCGATATCAAAGTGCTGCCAAAAACGATGACGCCGGGCTTTGAGTCCTGGTGGCGTGTAGGCGTTGCGGAGGTATCCAAGAGCAAGACCGTTGCGGCGGCTTATGAGGATATGCAAAAGCATATCAAAGAAACGTTTGATTATTGATCTTTTGAAAGGTAATAAAAGTTATGCTGGATAAGAATAAAGTTAAACTTGCCATCGCCCCCATCGGCTGGACGAATGATGATATGCCGGATCTGGGCGCAGAGAATACATTTGAGCAGTGCATCAGCGAGATGGCGCTTGCGGGCTTCAAGGGCAGTGAGATCGGCAATAAATATCCCAAAGATCCAAAAGTGCTCAAAAAGTATCTTGATATAAGAGGTTTACAGATCTGCAACGCATGGTTTTCCTCCTATCTCACGTCAAAGCCTTATGAAGAAACCATTGAGGCTTTCAAAAAGCACTGTGATATGCTGTATGAGCTTGGCGCAAAGGTCATCGGCGCCTCGGAGCAGGGTAATTCCATTCAGGGCTGTCTTGATAAATCCATCCTTGATGAAAAGCCTTATTATACCGACGAGCAGTGGGATATCGTAACCAAAGGCTTTAACGAGATGGGCGCGTACGCCCGCTCAAAGGGTATGTATTTTACCGTCCATCACCATATGGGCACAGGCGTTCAGACTGTGGAGGAGATCGATAGGCTTATGGAGATGACGGATCCCGATCTGGTCTATCTTCTGTTTGACAGCGGTCACCTCACGTTTGCGGGCATAGATCCCGTCCCCGTTCTCAAAAAGTATGTGAACCGCGTAAAGCACGTCCATCTAAAGGACGTCCGTATGGACGTTTATAATAATCAGGTCGTCCCGAATCATATGAGTTTCCTTGACGCGGTGCGCGCAGGCGTGTTCACCGTTCCCGGAGACGGAGATGTGGATTTTAAGCCCATCTTTGATATCCTTGAGGAAAGCGGCTATGAAGGCTGGGTAGTTGTGGAGGCGGAGCAGGATCCTGCCAAGGCAAATCCGTTTGAGTACGCCGTTAAGGCAAGAAAATATATTGCCGAAAATACCGGGCTTTAATACGAACTTCAAATTTAAAAGAGCGGCACGTCCGCTCTTTTTTTTACTTTCCGAAAAGACTCGTTTTCGGCTACCTTTATTTATCAAAATCCCAAAAAACAAAATTCAGGCTCCCCTGTGTAAGGGGAGCTGGCAGCTATGCTGCCTGAGGGGTTGTAAAAAACGCAGCGCTATTTAAAACAATAACGCCTCTGCAACAATCCCTCCGTCATTGCTTACGCAATGCCACCTCCCTCTGCACGAGGGAGGCGAAAAGTGGCTCCCCTGTGCAAGGGGAGCTGTCGGCAAAGTCGACTGAGGGGTTGTAAAAACTACCGTACAAAGCGAATCAATCTCAGCAACAGCCCTGTCATTTCCGCCGTATTGTAATATTTAATAATTCCGTGCAGATGTGTGTGCCTTTTTATAAGCAGAATACCTATTGACTTTAGTACGCTAATACGATAAAATTAAGGTATCAAATGAACGGAGGAATACATATGAAGAAGTTTAAAAAGTTTTTGGCAGTGCTTTTGTCTGTGCTGTTCGTAGCAGGCTGTTTTGCCGCATGCTCAAATTCCGAAGAAGAAACGAGCGATCTTGCGTACATTCAGGATAAGGGCACAATGATCATCGGTATTACCGAATATGCGCCCATGAATTATCTCGATGAAAACGGCGACTGGACCGGCTTTGATACCGAGTTTGCCCAGGCAGTTTGCGAAAAGCTGGGCGTTGAAGCGCAGTTCCAGGTGATCGACTGGGATAATAAGATCTTTGAGCTGGATTCAAAGGCAATAGACTGCTGCTGGAACGGCATGACGCTTACGGATGAAGTTATGGCAGCCATGAACTGCACGAATGCTTATGTAAAAAATGAGCAGATCCTTGTTATGAAGAGCAATGTTATCGGCAATTATACAGATGCCGCTTCGCTTGCAAATCTCACATTTGCTGCGGAAAGCGGTTCTGCCGGCGCGGCTGCCATCGAGGATCTCGGCTACGGTGCAAACTGCACAACGGTCACCGCGCAGTCTGACGCGCTTATGGAGGTTGAAAGCGGCTCTGTTGACGCCTGTGTAATAGACAGCACCATGGCAAACGCCATGACGGGCGAGGGTACCAGCTATTCCGATCTTGCCGCCGGTCTTATCCTCACTTCGGAGGAGTACGGCATCGGCTTCAGAAAGGATTCTGACGTTACGGCAGAGGTCAATCAGATCATAGAAGAGATGAAAGCGGACGGCTCTCTTCAGGAGCTTGCAGATAAATATCAGCTTACTCTTGCTTGATAGAACGGACGGGTTTTAAATAATTTCCGATAGGGCAGGGGATTTCCTCTGCCCTTAGTTCTCTTTGGCTTTCAGCCGCATTCGTTTTGAAAGGTAAAATGATTCTTATGGATATGGATCTGTTTTTGCGGGTTACAAGGGATCTGCTGGAAGGGATTGGCATGACGGCGCGCCTTTTTGCGCTTACCCTTGTGTTTTCGCTCCCGCTCGGGCTTGTCATAAGCTTTGGTTCCATGAGCAAGTTCCTGCCTCTTAAATTTATTACCAAAGCTTTTGTTTGGGTAATACGCGGAACACCGCTTATGCTTCAGCTCATAGTTGTTTATTACGGCCCCGGCCTTATCTTCGGCTGGGATCTGCTTGAAAGGTTCAGCGCCGTTCTTATTGCGTTCGTCATAAATTATTCCTGCTATTTTTCGGAGATATACAGGGGCGGAATAGAGGCGATTCCGCGCGGTCAGTATGAAGCGGGGCAGGTGCTCGGCATGACCAAATCGCAGATCTTTTTTAAGGTGGTGCTTTTTCAGGTCATAAAACGCATCGTTCCGCCTATGAGCAACGAGATCATCACCCTTGTTAAGGATACTTCGCTGGCAAGGATTATCGCCGTGTATGAGATCATCTGGATGGCGCAGAACTACATAAAGCTGGAGGGGCTGATCTGGCCTCTGTTTTACACAGCTGCGTTTTATCTTGTTTTCAACGGCGTATTAACGCTCCTGTTCGGCTATATTGAAAAGAAAATGGATTATTATAAGGGTTAATGCATATGTCTGTTTTGGAAATAAATAATATAAAGAAAAGCTTCGGCAGCAACGAAGTGCTGTGCGGCATATCCTTTTCGCTGGAGGAGGGCGAGGTGCTTTCCATCATCGGTTCTTCGGGCAGCGGCAAAACAACGCTGCTGCGCTGCATGAACTTCCTTGAACGGGCGGACGAGGGTACCATCGCGGTAGACGGCAATATTATTTTTGATGCTGCCGTAAAAGGCAAGCTTTCCGAAAAAGAAATCAGAAAGAACCGCCTGAATTTCGGGCTGGTATTTCAGGATTTCAACCTTTTCCCGCAATACAGCGTTATGGATAATTTGCTGCTTGCGCCCAAGCTGCTTGCAAAGGAATCGCCTGATTATAAGAAAAATAAGGATAAGATAAATGCAGAGATCGCCCAAAAGGCGGAATCCTTGCTTGAAAAGGTTGGTCTTTCAGATAAAAAAGACGCATACCCCTGCGAGCTTTCCGGCGGGCAGAAGCAGCGTGTTTCCATTGCAAGGGCGCTCTGCCTTTCGCCGCGCGTGTTGTTTTTCGATGAGCCTACCTCCGCGCTGGATCCGGAGCTGACGGGCGAGATCTTAAAGGTCATCAAGAGCCTTGCGGCAGATAATATGACCATGGTAATCGTTACGCATGAAATGAAGTTTGCGCATGATGTTTCCGATAAAGTCATATTTATGGACGGCGGCGTCATCTGCGAAGAGGGCACGCCCCAGCAGGTATTTGATCACCCGCAGCACGAACGCACAAAGGCATTTCTGCAAAGCTACGAAAATTGAATCCCGCATATAAAAAAACAGGAAGTGATGTTATGGCTGTTAAGCTGAATCCCGATAAAGAAGTAGTTAAAACCATTAAAGAGGGGCTTAAGCGCACAGGCGGCTACTGCCCCTGCCGTATTCAACGCACGGAGGATTTTAAATGCGTGTGCAAGGAATTCAGAGAGCAGATCGCAGATCCCGATTTTGAGGGCTTCTGCCACTGTATGCTTTATTATAAATCAAAGGATAAGGAGGGTAAAAATGGCAATCATCAATCTGACAAGAAATAATTTTAAATCAGAGGTCATGAGCAGCGATAAAACCGTGCTTATTGATTTCTGGGCGGAGTGGTGCGGCCCCTGCCGCATGATGAGCCCCGTGATCGATGAGATCGCCGATGAAGTGAACGATGTCAAGGTCTGCAAAGTCAATGTGGACGAAGCTTCGGATCTTGCATCCATGTTCGGCATAGAAAGCATTCCCACGCTCATCGTTATCAAAAACGGTCAGACCGTAAATAAGAGTATAGGTCTTATAAGCAAAGAGCAGGTACTCAGTCTTATCAATGTATGATACGCTCAACATAAAACGCCGCGTGCAGAAGTCTTATTCTGTACGCGGCGTTTGCTTATTTCGGCTTTCTTTTATTCGGTTTTGCTGTCCGTGCTGTCTGTATCATCCGTATCTTTATCGGCCTTGTTTTTGCGCCTTTTGAAAAAGCCGGGCTTTTTTGCTTTTGCAGTCGTTTCTTGCACCGTAATCAGATTTTCTGTTTTCCAAAGATGGATCCTGCCGGTATCGTTAAATGCTTTTACAGTCATTAAGCAGATCGGCACGATAAACATGCCGAGCACGCCGAAGAGTTTAAGCCCAAAGTAGAGTCCGGCAAGCGTGATCAGCGGATTTACGCCCAGCGAATCGCCCACGATCTTCGGCTCGATATACTGCCTTATAACACTGATCACTACGTATATGATCAAAAGGCCTATAGCCTGCGGCGTGTTGCCCATGATCAGGGAAACGATCGCCCACGGGATCAGGATTCCGCCGGAGCCGGCAACGGGAAGAATATCGAATATACATATGGCAAGCGCAATCAGATACAGATAGCTGTTGTTCATGATCCCGGCAATGCTCATGATCGTGAAACCTATGGAAAGCTCACAGAATGTGATGAACATGATCAGCAGGTAAGCTCTTATCATTTTTAAGATCGTGTTTGAAAATACCTGTTTGATCTCAACCAGCAGATTTTTTTTGCCGTCAGGGAGCTGAAGCTGTATGAATCTTACTACCTTGTCGTAATCCTTGGTAAATAATATCCAGGCGATAATTCCTATAACCACGCCTATTATTACGGAGGGTACGCTTCTTGCCACGTTGTAGATTCCGTTGACGCCGCTTGTTATTGTGTTCCTTACCGTATCCCCGTCAAGCCCCAGCGAACTTAAGCTGAAGTCGCTTGAAAGCTCGCTGATCACTTCGGTTATCTTTTGCGCAACGGTGCTGTAAAGCCCGTCCGGCAAAAAGCTCAGCGCTTTCAGCAGTAATTCCTGCAGATCTGCAAGAAATTTCGGCAGATCGGCAAGCTGCCCTATCAGATAGGAAATAAATTCCCTCAGCTGCCCCGCAAGGTTATACAATATCAGTATTACGGGTACAAGGATAACGCCTATTGAAAGCAATACAAGCACAACGGACCATAACCCGCGCAGCTTGGCTTTCGTCTCTTTTACAAGCCATCTCAGCGGCTTTTGCAGCAGCACCGCAAAAAAGAACGAGAGTACGAACGGCGCAACGGGCCAGAACAGATATTTAAAAAATACGTATATCAGCCCAAGCACAGCCGCTATAAACAGCAGGTTTATCAGAAACGCGCGCTTTTTTTCCGTTTTAGCATCCATTAACGGTCCTCTTTTACTTCTTTAATCATATTTATTATATTTCAATAATAATTCAATAAGCCATATTAATCAAGCATTAATCGGGAATATTTTAAAAAAATTAAAAAAATACTTGTATCTTGAAGCGATTAATGCTATTATATCTAAAGTGTGCTTCACGGCAATACAGTTGTACGCGGGTGGTGAACAGCTTTGGCAAAATATAAATATATTCTTGTGAATCAGGAGCTTCTTCCGGATGTGTATGCAAGAGTGATCGCAGCCAAATCCCTGCTTGCCTCCGGCGAAGCGGCAAACGCCTCGCAGGCGGCCAAAATGGCGGGCATCTCCCGTTCTGCATATTATAAATATAAAGACGGCGTTTTTGAATATGACCCGCAAAACGGCGGCGAGGTGCTGACGCTTTCTTTAAGGCTTATGGATACGAAGGGCGTGCTCTCCGCCGTAACGGCAGAGCTTTACCGCCTCGGCGCAAATGTTCTTTCTATCAACCAAAATGTGCCGAAAAACGGCGTTGCGGATGTGCTGCTTGCCGTTTATACTGCGGAGATGAGTGTTGACGTGGATTCCCTTATAGAATGCTTAAAAGATATAAACGGCGTGCGCGCCGTGGATATGAACAGATGATACAGGAGGTCAAATATGAAAGTTGCAATAATGGGCTACGGCACCGTCGGCAGCGGTGTTGCAGAGGTCATTGATACGCATAATGACGTAATTTCCAAACGCTCCGGCGGCGTAGAGCTTGAGATCGCAAAGATCCTTGATCTTCGTGATTTTCCCGGCGATCCGCGCGAAAAACTGTTTACAAAGGATTTTAACGATATCCTGAATGATCCGGATATAAAAGTCGTTGCGGAGACCATGGGCGGAATCAATCCGGCGTATGATTTTACAATGAAACTTCTGAAAGCGGGCAAATCCGTTGTAACTTCCAATAAAGAGCTTGTTGCGCAAAAGGGTCTGGAGCTTCTTAATGCGGCTCAGGAAAGCGGCACGAATTATCTTTTTGAGGCAAGCGTCGGCGGCGGTATACCGATCATCCGCCCGATGTCCCAGTGCCTTGCCGCAAACCATATAGAGGGCATTGCCGGCATTCTGAACGGTACCACCAATTTTATCCTTACCAAGATGATAGAAGAGGATATGAGCTTTGCGGATTCGCTTAAGCTTGCGCAGGAAAACGGCTATGCGGAAAAGGATCCCACAGCCGATGTGGAGGGCCATGACGCCTGCCGCAAGGTCTGTATTCTTGCGTCCCTTGCTTTCGGCAAGCATGTATATCCCTCCCAGGTGGAAACGGAGGGCATCTCCAATATAACGCTGGAGGACGTTTCTTATATCCATTCGGCAAACGGCGTTATAAAGCTCCTCGGGCAGATCAAATATATTGACGATAATAATATCGCCGCATTTGTCAGCCCCGCCGTTGTTTATAACGGTTCTCAGCTTGCAAGCGTGCGCGATGTGTTTAACGCGATCCTCGTGCGCGGTGACGCCGTTGGCGACGTCTGCTTTTACGGTAGGGGAGCCGGCAAGCTTCCCACCGCTTCCGCGGTTGTTGCCGATATTGTGGATTGCGCAAAGCATGTGGAAAGGCGTAAGGTGTTCGGCTGGGGCCCGGGCGAAGAGGATTATGTTGTGGATTATAAAACGCAGCTTGAAATGCCGTTTTATGTAAGGGCTAAGCTTTCCGAAAACGATGTTATGGCTATGTTCAGCGATGTTAAGTTCCTTTCAAGAAAGGGTCAGCCGTCAGACGAGGTGGCGTTTATTACCGATGCCATGACGCAGGATAAGCTTTATAAAATACTCGGCGATGCCAAGGTGCTCAATGTGATCAAGGTAACAAATTATTGATTCGGAGGAAAGGTTATTTATGTCTTTAATTGTTCAGAAATTCGGCGGTTCGTCCGTTGCGGACGCCGCGCGCGTGATGAACGTTGCGCGTATCGTTACGGATACTTATAAGGCGGGCAACGATGTTGTAGTAGTTGTTTCCGCGCAGGGCGACACTACGGACGATCTTATCGCAAAAGCGCAGGAGATCAATCCGAACGCCGCAAAAAGGGAAATGGACCAGCTTCTTGCCGCAGGCGAGCAGATCTCCATCTCGCTCCTTGCAATGGCAATCGAAAGCCTTGGCTTTCCCGTTATTTCGCTGCTCGGCTGGCAGGCGGGCTTTAATACAAATTCCGTTTACGGCGCCGCGCGTATCAAAAACATCAAAACGAACCGTCTGCAGGCGGAGATCGCAAAGCATAATATCGTTGTGGTTGCCGGCTTTCAGGGCATTAACCGGTATGACGATCTTACAACCCTCGGCCGCGGCGGCTCGGATACCTCCGCAGTTGCCATTGCCGCTGCGATGCACGCCGATAAATGCCAGATCTTTACGGACGTAGAGGGCGTTTATACTGCCGATCCGCGCAAGGTGGAGGGCGCCAGAAAGCTGGAGGAGATCACTTACGACGAAATGCTTGAGCTTGCCACGCTCGGCGCGCAGGTGCTCAACAACCGCTCGGTTGAAATGGCTAAAAAGTATTCTGTTGAACTTGAAGTTCTTTCATCATTAAATCCCGTTCCGGGAACTATCGTTAAGGAGAAGGTAAAAATGGAAAAAATGCTTATAAGAGGCGTAACCAAGGATTCTGATGTTGCACTGATTTCTGTAGTAGGTCTTGAGGATATTCCCGGAGTCGTATTCAAGGTCTTTTCAAAGCTTGCGCAGAAAAATATCAATGTGGATATCATTCTTCAGTCCGTGGGCAGAAACGGCACAAAGGATCTTACATTCACCGTTTCCAAGGATAACGGCCCCGTTGCCGTTGATCTCCTGCGTGAAATGGACGCGGTAGGCGATAAAGAGATCAAATGTGCAACAGACGTTGCCAAGGTATCTATCGTAGGCGCGGGCATGGAATCTCACCCGGGCACCGCTTCCACAATGTTTGAGGCGCTTTATGCCCAGAATATCAATATCCAGATGATCTCCACCTCAGAGATCAAGATCTCCGTTATCATCGCGGCTGCGGACGCGGACAGAGCCGTTTCCGCCGTCCACAAGGCGTTTATTCCCAACGATTGATAAACCCTCATGCATATATCGAAAGCGCAGCAGGTCATTCCCGCCGCGCTTTTTGATTTTTTTATCCATATATGTTAAAGTATCAACAGCAGGTATTTTATTTCTGCTGATTTGTACTTAGCCCAAAAAGCATGATTTTGTATATAAAACGTACTTGGGAGTGAATTTCATGGATTTCTTACAGATAAAAGCAACGCTTGAAGGACTGGGGTACACGGTATCCTGTTTTGAAACGGCTGCTGCGGCGTGTGATTATTTGAACAGGCAGATAGATAACCAAACCGTAGGCTTCGGCGGCTCCGTTACGCTTGAAGAGATGGGTCTTTACGAATCGTTGTCCGCGCATAATAAAGTTTACTGGCACAACAAGGCTACGCAAGGGCAGTCAGCCGATGCGCTGCGCCGTATGGCAAACGCTGCGGATATCTATATTTCTTCGGTCAACGCCATTGCCGAGACCGGCGAGATCATAAATATTGACGGCAACTGCAACCGTGTGGCGTCTATATTTTACGGTCACAAAAAGGTCTATCTTGTTGCCGGAAAAAACAAGATAGAAAAAGATTATAACGCCGCCCTGTTCAGGGCAAGAAATATCGCCGCTCCCAAGAATGCCAAAAGAGTGGGCGCGAAAACGCCGTGCGCCATAAAGGCGGATAAATGCTATAACTGCAAAAGCCCGGAGCGGATCTGCCGCGGGCTTTCCGTGCTCTGGGCGCCGCCCATGACCGGCGAATTTGAAGTTGTTTTGATAAACGAAGATATGGGCTATTAAAACGGAATATTGCCGTTATCGAATTTTAACGAGTTTATTTAGGAGGAAAGCTTATGGAGTACAGAAGATTTGAAAACACGATCGTGGCACGGCTGGACAAGGGCGAGGAGATCCTTGAACAGGTGAAGAAGATTGCACTGAAAGAAAATTTAAAACTTGCAACGGTTCAGGCGCTCGGCGCTGTGAATGCATTTACCGTCGGCGTGTTTAAAACAGATGAAAAGCAATACGATTCCAATGATTTTAACGGAAATTTTGAGATCGTTTCCCTAACAGGCACGATAAATACAATGGACCATGCGTTTTACTGCCATCTGCATATGAGCGCAGGGAATGAAAAGGGCGAGGTCTTCGGCGGTCATCTCAACCGCGCTGTTGTCAGCGCCACCTGCGAAATGGTGATCACGGTGATAAACGGATATGTTGACAGGCGCTTTGACGAAAATATAGGGCTTAATCTTTTCAAATTTTGATTTCTGTTCTAACGGCGGATTCCGATCTGCCGTTTTTGCTTCATTTCAGCGATTTGTTTACAACCGCGTAACTTATCTTTACTTGACATTGCATATATTATAATATATAATTAAGTGATTAAAAATAGACAAGGAGTATCATTGAACTATGCCAGCAAAAACATTTAAAATGACCGCAGCCGGTAAGGCAGAACTTGAAAAAGAACTTGAGGCTCTTAAAACGGAGGGCCGTATTGATATAGCCGAAAAACTTAAGGTTGCCCGTTCTTACGGCGACCTTTCCGAAAACAGCGAATATGACGAGGCCAAATCAGAGCAGGCTAAGATAGAGGCAAGGATCACCGAGCTGGAATATCAGATAGACCACGCCGAGATCATTGATATCGAGGATGCGGACGCCGTTTCCATCGGCAAAAAGGTAACCGTTAAACGCCTTTCCGACGGCGCGCAGGCGGTCTATGAGATCGTCGGTTTCGCACAGTCCGATCCCGCAAACGGCAAGATCTCGGACGAAAGCCCCGTAGGCAAAGCCCTGGTAGGCGCAAAAGCAGGCGAAACGGTAACGGTTGAAGCCCCGATCGGCAATCTGGAATACGAAATTCTGAATATTGAATAAGAGGTAGAATATATGGCCGGAAAGTTTGAAATAAGTAACGGCGCGGATAATACCTTTTCTTTCGTCTTTATAGAGGATGAAAAGGTCTATGCCGAATCCCCGGTTTTCCAAAAAGAAGATGAATGTAAGCGCGGCGTTAAGGCTGTAAAGAAAAACAGCCGCATGAAGGTGCAGAATACGCTGCAGAATGATGAGGAAAAGACCAATCCCAAGTACCTTGTTGAAAAGGACGGCGATAAGGTCAAATACACGCTTTTCCTCCAAACGGGCGCCGTAGCCTGCACAGGCAGCGCCGAAACGGAGGAGGAAGCGCTGAAAAATATAGAATTCATAGGCAATAACGCGAATTCCGCGCCTATGGCGGTAGCCGAAGTCGTGCTTTCGGAAAACGAACTTCGCCAGATCCGCGTGGACAAGCTGACTGCCCTGCAGAACGCCGGCAAGGATCCCTTTGAGATCACAACGGCAACCCAGACCCATGAAAGTGCAGAGATCAAAGCGGATTATGACGCGCTTGAGGGCAAGGACGTCAATATCTGCGGCAGGATCATGACCTGGCGCGATATGGGCAAGGCAAACTTCATAGATGTGCAGGATCGGGAAGGCAGGATCCAAGTCTACGTCCGTATGAACGATATAGGCGAGGCGGAGTATGCCGAGTTTAAAAAATGGGATATCGGCGATATCGTTGAGGTGAACGGCTTCGTGTTCAAGACACGCACGGGAGAGATCTCCGTTCACGCCAAGACCATACGGCTTCTTTCAAAATCCCTTTTGCCGCTGCCTGAAAAATTCCACGGCTTGACTGATACGGATACAAGATACAGAAAACGCTATCTGGATATGATCATGAATCCCGGCGTTAAGGACGCCTTTATCAAGCGCTCCAAGATCATCACTTCCATCAGAAATTATCTGGACAGCCACGGCTTTATAGAGGTCGAAACGCCGATGCTCAATACGATCCCCGGCGGCGCGGCTGCAAGGCCGTTCATCACGCACCACAATACGCTGAATCTGGATATGTATCTGCGTATCGCCACGGAGCTTTATCTGAAAAGGCTGATCGTAGGCGGTATGGAAAGAGTGTACGAGATCGGCAGGAACTTCAGAAACGAGGGTATGGACGTAAGGCACAACCCCGAATTCACCTGCATTGAGCTTTACCAGGCGTATACCGATTATCACGGCATGATGGATATTGCAGAGGCGCTGATCAGAAACGCGGCAAACGATGCCTGCGGCACGCTGCATATTACTTACTGCGGCACGGATATCGATCTGGAAACGCCCTTTGCAAGAATGACCATGATAGAGGCTGTTCAGAAGTACAGCGGCGTGGATTTCGCTCAATTCATGTCTGATGACGAAAAGGCTGTCGCTCTCGCCAAAGAGAGAGCGCTTGAGGTACAGCCCGGCAAAGAGACTTGGGGCGATGTGCTCAATACTTTCTTTGAGGAATATGTGGAAAGCAATCTTGTTCAGCCCACCTTTATTATGGACTACCCTGTAGAGATCAGCCCGCTCACCAAAAGAAAGCCGGACTGCCCTGCGCTTACGGAAAGGTTTGAGCTGTTTATTATGGGCGGCGAATATGGCAATGCGTATTCCGAGCTGAACGACCCGATAGACCAGATGAAACGCTTTGAGGCGCAGATGAAGCTGCGTGAGGCAGGGGACGACGAGGCAAATATGATAGACCATGATTTCGTCACCGCGCTGGAATACGGCATGCCTCCCACGGGCGGCCTCGGCATAGGCATAGACAGGCTCGTCATGCTGCTCACGGATTCCTACAGCATACGCGATGTTCTTTTGTTCCCCACAATGAAGCCCCTGGACTAAAAAACCCAGTAAAATCAAGGGTTTTCGGCATCCCAAATCCGAGTTGACAACAAATTGACAACAATTTTTCGTATCAATTTGAAGAATTGTAACGCAGTATGAATAGTTGACAGGATAAAACACAATATAGCACTTGCTATGTAGAGAACACTTTTTTGAAAGAAATTTCAAGAGGTGTTCTCTTTTTTTCGTTGGGTTTGCTTTTGTCATGACAAAATTAAAACCGAAAGGAACAAAGACAATGATTAGTGAAGAGACAAGAGCATATTATGACCTGAAAAAACGTAACGATGTAAGGGAGAGTGCTAAAAGGATTCGCAGACAGTTCCTGCGATATAAAGATGCCGAAATCATCTATAGTTTGCAACACAAAAAAATATTAGAACTTGCCAGTGCAGCCGGAGCCATTTACCGTACCATTGATCATCAGAACAGCATAGTAACGGTTCCAGATAACTGTTACTATGTCTTAGGAGACAATGCGGAAAATTCCCACGACTCCCGGTACTGGGCGGATCCGTATGTATCTCATGAAGATGTCATCGCGAAGCTGCTGATGCCGATAAAATGAAGAAGGATATCACAAACCAGAAGTTCGGGCGACTTACTGCCAAGGAGGTTGTTCGGACAGTACCGGGAAAAGGCAGCATCTGGAGATGTGAATGCGAATGCGGCGGGGAAAAAGAAGTCCCTGCCGCTTATTTATTGAATGGGCACACGAGAAGCTGCGGCTGTATAAATGCCGAGCGACAGGCGCGCCTAGACATCACAGGACAGCGCTGGGGGCGTCTTGTGGCCGTTGGATATACCACAATAGAACAAACCGGAAAAAAGCAAGCTGTGTGGCTTTGGCAGTGTGACTGCGGAAATACCAAAGAGATTCCTGCTACGCAGGTTAAGCACGGTGGCACGCGAAGCTGTGGTTGCAAGGCTATGGAGCATATCACCGATCTGCGAAAGCAAGACATTACAGGAGAGCGATTTGGCAGACTGACAGCGGTCCGTCCCACTGAGCAACGGGACAACAATGGCAGCGTTATTTGGGAACTGCGATGTGATTGCGGGAATTTGACTTATAAGACAGTAAATGCCCTGAAATCAGGGCGTGTACTCAGCTGCGGCTGTAAATACCGTGAGACCAGGAGCGAAACAGTGAAGCACCGTCGAGATATGGTTGAGGGAACCAATGTCAGCAACATTGTTGTTTCCAAGCACCTTCGTTCAAATAACACTTCCGGACACACCGGTGTTGGCTTGGATAGGAGAACCGGGAAATGGTATGCATATATCAATTTCCAAAAGAAGCATTATAATCTGGGTTTGCATAAGGACAAGAGTGCTGCCATACGTGCTCGCCGTGCAGCTGAAGCAAGGCTTCACGATCCTGTCATACTGGAATACTGGGACAGTCTGACAGAAAAACGAAAGAAAGAATTTCAGGATTATCTGCGTAGCACTAATAAGTAATGCGTATAATGAAAGGTCGTCTGAGCTTAACTGCCCAGGCGACCTCTTTTTTTATTTGTTCTTTTTAGAATTTGTTAGAATCTTATCAGGGAATACCGATGCATTGATCAAATCTGCGGGATCTATGTCCAAGGCGTCTGCAATATTGTAAAAGACCTCAAGGGAGAACGGGCGAACAATACCCGGAGCTTCGATAGCGCTGATATGTGAACGGCTCACATTGGATAACTCTGCAAGCTTCTCTTGAGACATACCACGCATCTTACGAAGCGCAGCTATTGCAATGCCGAGCTGGATGAATCTATCTCTATTCTTAAATTCAACCTCTTTACTCATTTACAGTCACCTACCTTTTTTCTATTATTATACTTTTTTTACTCTTTTAACGCTGTATTTGATATAAAGCACTTGACTAATATTTAGAGCAAAAATATAATTAAATGATACAGTTGCTAAAATAGGTGAGCAAATGTAACTGAGGGAAGAGTCTTGCCAACCGCTATACACACATGCTTAATTTATGGGATGCCTATCCTAAGTAGAACACAGCCGAACAGGAATCATCCCGATGGTTTCTCTAAGAGAAACCATAAAGAGATAGCGAGTTGTAAGATAGCCCATCGGACTGTGTCAGTTCGATGGGCATTTTAGTTTGAAACTTGTTAGGAGTGGATGATGTGAAAGAAAAAACATGCTGCTTTACCGGGCATAGGGAAATTCCTTCAGGACAACGTCGAAGAATCTTCGCAAAGACCGAAGAAGCAATCGAGGGACTTATAAAAAAAGGCTATCTATATTTTGGAGCTGGAGGTGCATTGGGCTTTGATACAATCGCTGCCTTTGCGGTTCTCAAATTGAAGGAACGTTATCCTGATATTCGTCTGATCCTCGTGCTTCCTTGCTTCTCTCAAACGAGAGGATGGTCGCAGGAAGATATAGAGATATACGATGACATCAAACAGAAGGCCGATAAAGTTGTATATACTTCTCAGGAGTACACGAGGGGCTGTATGCATAAACGCAATCGCCATCTGGTTGATAACAGTTCTGCTTGTATTTCTTATCTCACAGAAAACAAGGGCGGAACTTTTTATACAGTGAACTACGCTAAGAGCAAAGGTGTCGAGGTAATAAACATTGCAGAGTAAACAGAAAATAATCGTACTCCTTTCCCCTGTATTTTAGCTTCTTCACCTCGTTGGAAATAAAAAGCGGTAAATGTCTATGGCTGTAAAAGGAGCCTGTAAAAGGAGCGGCTGCTTTCTTTTGGCTTAACATTCGTAAAAATATGTGACATCTCATAAAATCCATTGACTTTTCACGATTTTTGTGCTATACTGTCTTCCATAAACAAGGCGGGAGATGAAGCGTATGGCTGTCCAGTACAACCGGCTGTGGAAATTGCTGATTGATAAAAAGATGAAAAAATCCGCCCTGACAGAGTTGGCAGATGTGTCCTCCTCTACGATAGCAAAGCTGAACCGGGACGAATATGTGAGCCTGGAGGTTTTGGAGCGGATCTGCCGGGCGCTCCGCTGTGACATCGGGGATGTAGTGGAGCTGACGGAAGAATCGGAGAAATAACGGGACGCCTGCAGCGGCTTCTGTGGAAAGGGTGGTACGATGAAAGGGGAACTGAGAAAGCCGGCGTCTGTCAACGCCATTCTGCTGATCGGTATTTTTACTTTTGTCTTTTTAGGGGCGGAATATCTGTTTGTCAATATGATTTCTCTGTCGGTGACGGAAGGGAGAACTGTCATTGCCCAGAACTATGCGCTGGGCGCCAGCGCCGTCGGCTTTTTCTTGTATCCGGCCATGGAACGCTGGGGCGGGAGGCGCTATAAAAGCGCGCTGACCTTTATCCTGGCGCTGGGTGCGATTATCTGTACCTTCATTGTCCAGCAGCATATCTCCTATGCGGCGACCATGACGGCAGGGATGGTGCTCTTCCTGCTGCTGGGCGTTTTCGGCAGCGCCGTCCACTATCTGGCTGCCGTCACCATAGACGGCGACAATGCATTGGCACGGCTGGCGGGGATCGCCTACGCCCTGGGAATTCTGCTCCAGTATGCAAACAACAACCTTGTCAACCTGGAGGTTGCGGAGGCGGCGTTTCTTTCGGTATTCCTGGCGGCTTTGAGCCTGCTGGTCATCCGAACGAGACAGGCCGCCCAAAGCCGCATCGAAATGACGGAGACTGCGGGCGCCTCTTCGGAACCTGCGGAAGACATTTCCCTCACCCGGAAAAAACGGACGGCGGGCATTATGCTGGCGCTGCTGGTAGTGCTGATGGCCTGCGTGTTCAGCACACTGGACAATGCCGTGACTCTCCGTCATGCGAGCGGGACGGATATCGGGCAGTGGCCCCGCCTGCTGCTGGCATTCAGCGGCCTCGCCGCAGGCTTTGTCTTCGATATCCGCAAGCGGAAGTATATGGGGCTTATTATGTACTGCGTGATGATGATGTCGGTTCTGTCCATTGTGGTACTGAACCTGGGCGCTCCGTTCCTGATCGGACTGGTGGTCTTTTACCTGTCCTCGGGCTTTTTCGTTGTCTTCTTTACAGCGAGCTTTATGGAGCTTTCCCGGCATATGCGCCTGCCGTCGCTGTGGGCGGGCATGGGCCGCGCCATGAATAACGTGAGCGCCGCCCTGATCACCAACGGATCGGTGGCGCTGCTGGCCACTGGCAACAGCCTGGCCGCCATTGTCATCGCCCTGGTGCTGTTCGTGGCGGTCAGCGTTGCTATGGCCGTGTATACCGCCCGCATGAACGCCGTCATGGAGCCCAAGGAGCCGCCTGCTTCCCAAAAGTCGGACGAAGAGCGCAGGGAGGCGTTCATCGCAAAATACGGGCTGACCGAACGGGAATGGGATGTATTTTCCCAGATGATTTCTTCGGACAGCAGCGCCCAGGAGATCGCCGACTGCCTGTTCCTGTCCAAGCGGACGGTGGAACGGCATATCTCCGCCCTGTACGAAAAGACGGGCGCAAAATCCCGCATCACTATGTACCAGCTTTACCGTAACGATTAACATACAGGATAAAAGAACACCCTGCTTTCTCTCAGGAGAGGCAGGGTGTTTTTGTGTGCGGTAACGAATTGTCCTGATAAAAAACATCGTTTTCCCCACTTGAAAAATGAAATTTACGCCATTCGGCATCCGGGAAAGGAAAAATCAGGAACGAAAAGTACACCTCAACCCCTATTTGGAACGATTAGAAGTTGTGCATATATAAAGCCTCAAAATAGTTGCTTTGATTTATATAATATGCACAAATGGCGGTTGACCGCCATCGTTTTTTGAAAAATGGCGGTTCACCGCCACCTGTTTTGATACGATTGGCGGGATTTACGCATAGACAATCCGGCCTCTTTTCACCTAAAATGAGGGCGTAAGAATCCACTTCCCGGCGTCTGCCGCGGTTCCCCAAAAATTCAGCAGGAGAAGAAATGATGGAATACGTTCAAAGAGAACTTCCCTATGTGCGCTCCTTTGTCCTGCGCTCGGTGTACGGCGTGCTGTGGCAGGAAGGGATTACTTTTGGGGAGGAAGAGCCGGGAAGGGTTATTGCCGAATGGAGAGAGGACGGAACAGACGTCTCCCTTTCCATAACGGCGGAGGAAAAAGCGTTTGGAACCGAACTGACGGTTTCGCTGCGACGCGACCCTGCCGGGGGGGACAGAACTGCCGGGAGGTGGGAACCCTGCCCCTTGCGGAACAGCCCGTCTACCTCCAGGCCAACGATTTCAACGGCGCCGACCTGGAGGTGGTCTACCGGGGCGGCAAACGGTATTCGGTCAAGTCTGCCAGCAACAACGGCCCGTACACTGCGACGGAGAGCAAGTATCTCCATCCTGTCCTGACGCACGCCTGGCGCTACAACGCAGACGGAAAAACGCTGACCGAGGACGTCGGGCTGCGGGACAGAGCCCAGCGGATTGTGCACGTCGGAGGCAGCTATCTGCTGATCGCAGACGGGAAGCTGGAGGCGGCGGCAGAACGGAAAATCCCATCTGACGGGTACTATTTTGACGACGGTGAGGACGGCTATATTGTTTACGAGGTGGCGGACGAGGCCGTGGGGGACGGAGAAAAAGCGGTTGCCATCTTAAATGGGAACATCCTGGCGACCGATCAGGCGTTTTACCAGATCATGTACGACGATATCTCCGAGAATGATCTGAGCTATGAGGAAAAGACCACCAACGCCGACGGCACCCCCGCCGCCTATCTCCCAAAATTCGGCGGCGGCAACCGCTACCGGCTTGTAAAGCTGGAGCTGCTGAGCCGGTATTACAGCGACGTGCTCACCATCGCCCATGATTATATCATCACGGCGGACTACAAGCTTCTCCCCGCCACGGAGGCGATAGGCGAGGACTATGAATCGGGCTACATCGCATACCCGCCGGATGTGATGGAGAAGCTCCTCGCTCTGGATGGCTATTGAAATTAATAAAAATCGATCAGGAGGCATTCTGCTATGAAAAAGAAAAGCGTATTATCCCTGCTGCTGGCGGCGGCGCTGGCGCTCTCCCTCGCCGGTTGCGCCGGGCAGGGGCAGCCGGGCGGAAAGGAGCCTGTCGTCAACAGCGACGGGACCATCACGAAAGAAGAAAACGACGTAAAAATCACTGAGACAGCGGCCAGGTCCATCGAAACCGAGCTGTATGAAACGGCGGATTTCAGCCTGCAGATCCCCAAGGGCTGGACAGTCACCAGCGGCGGTACGGCCATGTACCATTCCATCCGGGTGCAGGATCCCAGCCAGCCCCTCAACCAGATGTTTGTCCTGCTGAAGGCGGAGGGCCTGCTGCACAGCCAGGAGGGAAAGGACGCCTATGCGTATAACGTCACCATGGGGAACACATGGGCGCAGATGCTTTCCCAGGCGCCGGTGCTGACAACCCCCTCCACCGAAAACTTTTTCAAGCTGTTTTCGGAATACGCGGCGTTTGTAGAGCAGTGGGAGCCGAGCTATGCCGGCTATACCTTCCCCCGGTTTGACGGCTTTGCCGTGACCGACCGCTTTGCCTCGGCCAGCCTCCTGTCCTCGTATGCTCTGGGAGAAGAGACGCTGCGGGCGTCCTTTACCGAAAACGGCAAGGAAGGCGAGGGGATGTTCGCCGCGTCGGTGGTGGACTTCGGAAGCGTTGATATTGCCGCAGGACTGCCGGTAGGATATATCATCCCCCGGGCGGACGGCGGCTACTACATGGCATACAACGTCATGGCGGTCACCGCCGCGAAGGATACCTTCATCGAATGGGAGAGCGTCCTCACCAAATGCCTTGGAACGCTCGCCTATTCTGAGAGTTTCGTAAAAGCCACTGAGCAGGCCGGTGAAGAAAAGGTGGCGATGTCAAAGGAAATCAGCCGCATCACCAACGAGAGGCTGGAAATCATCATGGCGGCCTGGGAGGACCGGAACGTCGAGCAGGACATCACCAGCCAGATGCAGAGCGACGAAACCGGCGGCTACGAGCGCGTGTACGACACGCAGACCGGCGAAATCTACCGGGCGGAGGCCGGATGGTATGAAAGCACCGGCAGTGACCGCTACAAGCCGGTGACTGAAAACAAAATGTATGCAGAGCCCATCAGCGGTTACATCGAATAGGGAAGCGGCGGAAAACCGCAAACAAGGAATACATGACAAGGAGGGAAACGGAATGCGTCAGGTGAAAAGACTCCTTCCCTATGTCCGGCGGTATGTGCAGATGGCCGTTTACGACGTGCTGGACGCGGAGGGGGCGGAATACCGGAAAGAGGAAATCGGCGCGGTGGTCGCCCGGCTTTCGGTTTACGGGAACGTCAGCACCTTCAGCCTTTCGACAGAGATACAGGATGTGGGGACCGGACTGACGGTTTCCATGCGTGAACCCTGTCCCGGCCTGTCGGCCCAGGGAGAGGAACGGGCGGTGACCGCCGTAGCCGATAAGGTTGCCCAGTACCTTGAGAACGAGCTGATGATCAACCGCCGCTGTTTCGTGCCGGACCGGCATTATGCCGTATAGGGAACAGCGGCGCAGGCACAGGCGGAAATCGGCCGGATCCGTGCGGAAGCGGAAGCGGCCAAGGCTGCGCAGACTGCTGCACAAACTCCGGCCGCGCCTGACGGTACGGTATGCCCCTCGTGCGGCGCGTCCGCTGCCCCGGGCGTGAAATTCTGTCCGGAATGCGGGGCGCCGCTCTCCCGGCAGAGCGAATAAACAGACAATGAATCTGAATATCTGGAGGGATATCTATGGCAAATGAATCGAGAGTATTCCGGCTGCCCGCCGGTATGAGTACCCAGGTAGTGGCGAACGCCGTATCGTCGTTCCTGTCCTCCGCCAAAGGGATGGAGGTACAGAGCGCCGAAACCACAGAAGGCTATGTGGTGCAGGGCCGTCAGGAAAAAGACGGCTGGAAGACCATTGCCGGCATGAGGATGGCTACGACGGTGCAGATGATCCGAATGGATGACAACTTAAACGTCACCGTGGGTCAGGGCGAATGGTCGGATAAGATCGGCGCCGGCGCGCTGGGATGGTTTATCGCATGGCCGCTGGCGGTGACTGCCGGTGTGGGCGCCTACAAGCAGAAAAAGCTGCCGGAAGAGATTTTCCAGGTGATTGAGCAGTGCATCGTCTCCGGCGGCCGCTCGGTGGTGGTGCGAAACGCCGGGGCGGAACTGAACGCGGGTATGGTGGTTTGCCCCGCCTGCAAAACCCAGTGTGCGGCCGGCGCCAAATTCTGCAACAACTGCGGGGCGAAGCTGGAAAACAAATGCCCCCAGTGCGGGGCGGAGATACCGCCCGGAAGCCGCTTCTGCGGAGCATGCGGAACGCCGCTTTCCCCGCAGGGCGCTCCGGTGCGATAAAGGGAGGAGATTGCGTATGCGCAGGGAAAAACCGCCGGGGCGGCAAAAAGGCGCACGGCTTTTCAGTATGCTGCTGGCGGTATGCCTGATGATCGCGGCCCTTCCCCTGTCCGTTTCGGCGGCGGGGGAATATGTGCCGGGAAATCCCCGCTGGTCGGGCTACCAAAACCAGGTGCAGTGGGATCGGCCGGCGGGAGCGGCCTCCGGCGACAGCTTTGAATACGAGGCGCAGCTGCTGCTGGGCGACGATGTGGTCGAGTCCAAGGCAGTGGAAATCGACACCTATTTGTTTTTCACAAACGACGTGGTGACGCGGCCGCAGGAAGAGTACACCATACGGGTGCGTGCCAGATGGATCATGATCGTGGGCGACCCGGACGGCCAGTATATGGTGGCGGACGTCGGCGAATGGGGCCCCTGGGCGACCAAGGCGGGGTCGGGCGGCGGAGAAGCCGAACCGCCCCATGAGCACAGCTATACCCAAAAGCACGACGCGGCACAGCACTGGCAGGCGTGTTCCTGCGGCGACAAAAAGGATGCGGCGGATCACAGCTTCGGCGCATGGACGGCGGATGGCAATACAGAGAGCCGCACCTGCACCGTCTGCGGCTACGCCGAGACAAGGGACGCCGCGCAGACGTCAGCCACCGGGGAAACCACGGATAACGGGCAGGATTCCGGCGGCGAAGGCATCGCGGAACTGACCGATGAAAATACCGGCGTTTCCGTCTCCCTGTCCGAAGCGGTTCCGGAGGGTGTGGAGCTGTACGCCGGCGTCATGGAGGCGGAGAGCCTGCTTGAAGAGAAGCCGGAGCTGAAAGAAGAACTGGACGGCCTGCTGTCGGTGTATGAGATCAGCATCCGCCAGAACGGGGAGCCGGTGGAAATCAAAGACAGCGCCATGACGGTGCGCATCCCGATGAACAGCCATCTGGAGGGCTACGCCCATTACCAGGCGGTGCGGGTGGACGGCGAGCCGGAGCGCATAAAGGCAAAGGCCGAAGACGGCAGCCTGGTCTTTGAAGCCGGCGGCCCGGGCCGGTATGCCGTACTCGGTTCCGATACCCCCTTCTCCGTTTCTGCAATCATCCAACCCGACCCGTTGCCGGGAGACGAAAAGGATGGAAACGCCGTCTACATTGTTCTGTTGGCCGCGATACCGGCGGCTGTCCTGCTGGCGCTGCTGCTTGTATTCTTATACAGGAAAAAGCGGAAGGCACAGGATAACCCGCCAGCCGGAGGAAAGGATCCATCCGAACCGGACGGCGGAAATACCAAAAACTGATTCTACTTGTAAAGGAGAAAATGAAGATGTTTCGAAAAAAGAGTTTGCTGGCGCTGCTGCTGTCCTTATGCATGGTGGTAGGAATACTGCCGGCGACAGCGTTTGCTGCGGGGCAATATGTGCCGGAAAATCCCCGCTGGTCGGGATACGGAAACCAGGTAATGTGGGATAAACCTGCCAACGCATCAGGCAGCACGTATCTTGAGTATGAGGCGCAGCTGGTACTGAACGGTCAGGTACTCCAGACAGAAAGCGTTGAGATAGACAGGTGGGTATTTTTCGATTCGAAGAATATCACTCAGTCGAAGGATGCGTATACGCTTAAAGTACGGGCCAGACAGATTTACCTTACCGGCGATCCGGACGGCAATTATACCGTATGGAAGAGAGACGCCTGGGGCGACTGGGCAATCGGCGGCAATACCGGCGGCGGAGAGGGGCCTACTCCCCCCCATGAACACAGCTTCGGCGGCTGGAAAAATAATGGAACCCAGCATTGGAAAGAATGCAGCTGCGGAGAGAAATCTGAAGTGAGCCCCCATAACTTCGGCGAATGGGAGCTGATCTATTATGATGTAAATACGAAGTATGACGTATGTGAAAGGCAGTGCCTTACCTGCGGCTATGAGCAGATTGATAGATACAGGGAACACCAACATTACTATACCGACGACTGGAGTAGCGGTTCGACTACACACTGGAAGGTATGCTACTACTGCAAAGAAGTTAATCAAGATACTGTAGCCAACCATACTTTCGGCGACTGGACGGAAACCAAGCCTGCCACCACAACGGAGGAGGGTTTAAAAGAACGCACCTGCTCCGTCTGCGAATATACGCAGAAAGAGACGATTCCGGTTCATGAACACAGCATCCATGATGAAGCATGGAAATATGACGATACCGAGCACTGGCAGGAATGCTCCTGCGGCGAAAGGCTGAATGTGGCCACCCATATCTACGGCGATTGGAGAGAGACGAAGCCGGCCACCGAAACCGAGGCTGGTTCCAGAGAGCGTGACTGCACGGTCTGCGACTATGTGCAGACCGAAACCATTCCAATGCTTGAACATGAGCACAACTACGGCGACTGGCAGAAGGATGAAACCCAGCACTGGAAGGAATGCCGCTGCGGCGAGAAAACTGAAGTGGGCAACCATACTTTCGGTGATTGGACGATAACAAAGGAGCCCACCACAACCGAAACAGGTTCCAGAGAACGCACCTGCTCCATCTGCAAATATACGCAGACAGAGACGCTGCCGGTTCATACGCACGATGTTCACGATGAAGCATGGAAATATGACGAAACCCAGCACTGGCAGGAATGCTCCTGCGGTGAAAAGCTGAATGTGGCAAACCATACCTACGGCGATTGGAAAGTAACCAAAGAGGCCACCGAGACTGAAGCGGGTTCCAGAGAGCGTGACTGCACGGTCTGTGAATATGTGCAGGTTGAAATCATCCCGGAGATCGGGCATGAGCACGGCATCCATGATGAAACGTGGAAATATGACAAAACCCAGCACTGGCAGGAATGCTCCTGCGGTGAAAAGCTGAATGTGGCAAACCATACCTACGGCGATTGGAAAGTAACCAAAGAGGCCACCGAGACTGAAGCGGGTTCCAGAGAGCGCGGCTGTGCGGTCTGTGAATATGTGCAGACTGAAGCCATCCCTGCAACGGAAACCGGAGAGCCAACCGATTCGACTGATCCGACCGATCCAGCCAAGCCCGAACAGCAGGGCAAGCCTTCTGGGCAAACAGAAAGCCCACAGACCGGGGACAGCAGCGATATGGCGCTGTGGATCAGCCTGATGCTGGCCTCCTGCGGCGGCGTGCTGGGAATGCTGTTCTACAGGCGGAAAAAGGCGGCGGCCGAGAAATAAGGCTGAGAGATAAAACAAAACCGGCAAAAGCGCCTGCGGGCGGGCTTCGTGCAAAACCCACAGCCCGCCCCGGCGCAGCCGGTATCCTTTTCAAAAAGGGATATCCCTTCTGTCCTTTGGTACATACCAAAGGATAAGCAATCTTGTTTGACAAGGAGGAAAAATACAATGCAAGCAAAAAGGAAACTGACGGCGTTGCTGCTTTCCCTGTGCATGGTATTGAGCGTACTGCCGACGGCGGTGTTCGCAGCAGACGATCCGCTCGTTGGGGGGAGCCAAGAAACCGACCCCTATGAGCCGCAGATGATTGACAAAATCGAGTTGGAGGTAGACGCGCCGGCAGAAGGCAAGCCTGCAGATTTCAGTATTCAGAGTCAGGAAAGCGACCCGTATACCGTAAATGGTGTGTACTGGTCTAAGTGCGCCGACGAGGGCGATGAAAACACGCTGGTTTCCATGAGCGTAGACGATTCCTTTGAAAAAGGCTGGTACAGGCTGGTGCTGTACGTATATATGGATTTCAACTACGCCGCGACAGAGGATATTGCGGTTTCCCTGGTCGGCGCACAGCCGGAAAGGCTGGTCGTTGATAGAGAACTCGAATCAACGGTGGTTGTTGACGCATGGTTCGCCATCGACCCGCCTGAGAAACAGGAAATCACCCGTCTTGCTTTTGACGAGATTCCCGTGCCGGCGGCAGGCATCGATTTTGGCCAGGCGGAAGATACCATTGAAAAGCAGGTGGCGCAGGCCCATGATGAGCAGGTGAAGATTTACAGCGCCGACTATTACGAATGGAGCCTGGATTCTTATGACGACTATCATGTTTGGAATACAGTATATTCCGGAGATGAATACGATGGGTCCCTCGCGTATGGCGTCCGCATGCTCCTGTACGCCCAGACCGGCTGGTATTTCGGGGATACGCCGCCGGAGGTTACGGTAAACGGCGAAAAAGCGAAGGTCATATCCCTCGACCCTTACAGAATCGAGGTGTTCATGCAGTTTGGAGACATAGTTGTGGATTATATCTACATAGACAGTGAAATATGGCCGCTTGAAGGGCAGGAAATCCGCATGGAGCCGGATAACTTTACAGTGGGTGTCGACACGCTTGGCGCGCCCGCCAAATCGCTGTTCACAATCAAGGACGCCCGGATGTTAATTAAGCCGGAAGGAAAGGGGGACTGGCGGGATCTGACGGCGGAGGATACGCATTTCAGTACAGAAAACGACTATACTTTTTATGCCGAAGTAGAGGCGGCGGACGGTGTGGTGTTCGCGCAGGACGCCGGAGGAACCATCCGCGCAGACAAAGATGCGACGGTTACCGTATCACCCGACGGGAAGAGCGCAACTCTGTTCCACGAGATCGTTCTCAGGGTTTACAGGAAAGCCTATGCGCGGACGACCAGGTACGACAACGACCCCATGTTCGAAGGTATGGACATGACAGATTGGGAAACAAAGGATCACAAAAGCGTGCCTTTGACGATGAATGCGCCGGAGCCGGGCGTAACAATCGAAGATCCCACATTCGGAACCCCGGACGGTAAGGAAGTTATAGAAGGGATGAACGTAGAATTCTATTGGTACGAAGTTCCCTATGTCGGCTCTCAAAAGCCTATCAGTTACTTCGCTGAAACATTTGAAGCGGGCAAAACCTATATGCTGAAAATATCTTTTGTAAGCTTCTGGTCACGCTCCCATTATGTTCCGCCTGATTTTGACATTGAGTATGTTGTGGATCAGGACGGAAATATACTCAACTATGCGCGTAAGGATTCCATTACGATCGATGAGCACGATAGAGATCTCTTTTTCTGGTTTACGGTCGGCGAGGTTGGGGAGCCGGAAGTGGTAGAGCAGATCGACATTACCGGGCCTGAGGATCTTGTCGGGCTTTTGGGGCAAGAGACTGATCGGTTAAGTTCAGAACAGCTAAGCAATTTTAAACTCTCTTCAGATGCATTTGTGATCGACAACGGCGTCTGGTTCTATTCCTCCGGTTCCAGTTCCAATTTTTTGCGACTGGACTTGCGGGTAAACAGCGGGTATCGGTTTAAGCTCCCACAGCGGCAGGCGCTTTCTTACAACGGCGATTCCAGTAACATCACCTATTATTCTGATAGCAACGAATTTGACGACTTCGTCGTGTACATTTTCCCATCCGACGCTGAGCCGCACACCCACATATACAGCGAAGAGTGGAGCTCGGACGAAAACAATCACTGGCATGCTTGCGAGTGTGGAGCAAAGGCGGATACGGCCGCTCATACCTATGGCGAGTGGAGCGTCACCAAAGAAGCTACTGAAACGGAAACGGGCTCCAGGGAGCGCACCTGCACGGTCTGCGATTATATGCAGACAGAGACGATCCCGGTAATCGAGCATGAGCACAGCTACAGCGAAGAGTGGAGCTCGGACGAAAACAATCACTGGCATGCTTGCGAGTGTG